>NZ_DASYBS010000020.1:0-5192 GCF_036500665.1 Cedecea sp. | reverse complement strand
ACCGGTGACGCCGGCAGCGTTGGGCTGCCTGGACGCCGGGGGAGAGGCGGCAGGTTGAGGGAGTTCAGCAACAATGCCTGCTGCTGTGCCAAGCGCTGTCGCCCTGATTGCGCCAGCGACCATGTTACTACGCGCTTTCTGCACTGAAACCGAACCCGAATCACCTGGCCAGGTTCCACGCGGCGCCAGCCCGGGGTCGAGCGTGATACCTGAAATGGTCTTAACCATCGTGACCAGATCGGAAGTGTCACCGCTCAGACGGTCACCGGCGCGCCAGGCCTTTTGAAGTGCACGCACAAAATCATTTGCCGTACCAGGCGGCATCAGGATGACGGACAAATCCCCCTGCAGCAGCCGCATCGCTGCGGAAACGCCGGAGTCCACCATTTTAAAAGCGTCAGCAACATCATTAAGCATTCCGGCAGCATCAGCTAACACATCGCTCTGAAGAAAATCGGGAATACCGGATAGCGAAAACGCAGAGAACATCCCTTCAATTGCATCATCAAAAAGGCCGCCTGACGCCTTTAATCGCTGCGCTGTTGCAGCCCCGGCCGTTGGAAAAGACAACTCACCACTTTCAACAAACTGAAACGATACCCGGCACATGCGCCCTTCTGCCACGCTGTGCGTAACGCTTACCTGGCCGTCAATGCTGCCCTGCATTTCGCCAAACTGTGGGTGAACAAGTGTGCCGGGTCCCGCTGTTTCAATCGCTACAATCAGGCGGTCGCGCTGATCAGCATAATCATCACCAATCAGATAGGCATTTATCGTAAGGCGGCGTGTTGCCCTGCCTAAATCCTCCGTAAACGGTTTATCCCTGTTAAGGTACTCATGGACCTGCACGCGGCGACCAAATGAACTTTCATCATCTTCTACAGAAAAAGGTACGTTTCGAAATGATGCGTCACGCAGACGATCGCGCCAGCCTTGCGGGGAAAATAGAGCCATATATTCACCATAAAACCACCGAAGCGGGTTTAACGAGGTTTTCTGAACGGGGAATAGCCGACGTCGTGACTTACCGACATAAGTGGGTTTCCTGACTCTGGAATGTCAACCACGCGCATTCCCTGAGGCGCATTCTCAAAGCTTACTTTGAGTTCGCTACGCTGCGTCTGGGGTGATACAGGAGAATTAAGCCCGCCCGGTGAACGATTCAGCGGAACAGCAGGAAGATAGCGCCCGTCAGGGACCTGGTAGACATTATACATTCCCGTCAACTCATTAATGCGTGACAGAATACCGTTATAGCCCCGTTCCCTTTCCTTGCCCTGCATTTTATTTACCAGAAACTCACCTTTACTCATGCCGGACTCTTTCGAATCTTTTTCGAGATCCTCCAGCTGCTTCAACAGGGATATCGCGACGCCAATCGTGATGGTCATTGCTCCCATTCTGGCAATCGAGCCGAGCAAACCGGAGAGCGAACCGGCCAGCGTGACCGCCTCTCTCAATGCACCAATCGTTTTGAGGGTAAATGCGCCTGCCATCACCAGACCAACACCCTCGATCACCGTCTCCCAGCCGCCCATTGCCTGGGCTACCTGATCCACCTCATACCAGACCGCCCTGATTACCGGGGCCACATCATCCCAGTTATCAATAATCAGCAGCGCGCCCGCTGCCAGGGCTGCAATGGCAACTTTGGCAGGAGACAGGTTCATAACGCTGTTCAGCACTTTGAACGCACGGGAGAGCGTACCGATAGCAACGCCGGTGCCCAGTAATGCTGCGCCGAACTTCGCAACGGACTGGACCAGCTCAGGGTTAGCCCGCACAAATTTCCGAAGCTGCTCCAGGTACGGCATCACCTCTTTAGTCGCATCGTTGATTGCAGGAAGGAAGGTATCGCCCAGGGTCACCGAGATGGCATTCACGCTGTTTTTAAGCAGCGTTAACTGATTCTCCGTCGTGGCAGCCCGACTCGCGTATTCCTTCTGCATCGAGCCGCCGTATTCCTGCGCATCAGCAACCCGATTAAAGTTGGTCCGCAGTAAATCCATGTTGGTCAGCAGCGGCGCAATGGCTGAAAGTGATTCCTTCCCGAACAGGGAGTTCATCACCGCCGCCTGTTTTGCTTTCGGGACTTTTGCCAGCGAATCCAGCACGTTCAAAATCGCTGCTTTAGAATCCTTCTGAATATCAGCCGCCAGCTGCCCGGGATCAATCTTCAGGAAGCTGAGCGCCTTTTTCTGAGCGGAGGTGGCAGACTTACCCGCGGTAAGCGAGAGCATAAAGTTTTTGATACCCGTGGAGGCAATTTCAGACTCAACGCCCATCCCGGCAATGGTCGCCCCCATCGCGGCAATTTCACCGGAGGCCACCCCGGCCACGCTACCCAGAGGACCGATTCGCGTCACAATGTCAGATATTTTCTTCGCGTTCGCAGGGCCGGTATTCCCCAGGTAGTTAATTTTATCGGCGAGGACAGCGACATCATCCTGCGTCAACTTAAACGCCGTACGCCACTGAGCCATCATCTGACCTGACTCTTCGGCGGTGGTATCAAACGCGATACCCATTTTCACAGCGTCATTCGCAAACTGCATCAGGTCACTTCTGGCGATACCCGCCTGCCCGCCGGCGGCGACGATTTCAGCAATACCTTCCGCCGCCATGGGTAATTGGGTGGAGAGCGTCAGAATGTCATCGCTCATCTGCGCAAAGGCTTTTTTATCGTCCAGGCCGTCAACCACCTTGCGGATGTCGGCCATTTTCGATTCAAAACCAATAGCTGAGTTTATCGGTAAAGCCAGAGCGCCGAGAATTGCCACACCCGCCGCCGCCGCTCCCAGCGCCAGCCCCGCCATTTCCTTCTGAAAGCCGTTTAACTCCCGCTGCATCCCTTTCATCGGGCCGGTAAGCTGGTCAACGGCAGTAATAATGGCCTTTAACTCAAAACTATCCGACATTCTTCATCTCCTCATTGATGCGGACAGCCTCAGCTTCCAGTTCCAGAAAATCTGATATGACTGCCCGCCGGAGTTCAAACGGATTTATTCGCCAGAAGTAAGCGGTGTTATAGACTCGCTGCCGGAGATTTCCTCCCTCTCCGATTGGGTAAAAAAGTTGAGGATCAACATGCAGGCCTTAAAAATATCTAATTTGGTTAATTGTGCTGCAGATGATCGGGGTATCCCCGCCAGGACGGGAAGGTATTGCAGTGCAACGGCACTATCCAGTTTAATGCCACCCTCTGCCGAAAGGGTAAATGGAAACCCCGTGGCGGCAATTTCGTCGTAGGATGGCTCACGCAGTTCGAGCACATGCAACTTTTCGTTATGCGCCATGATCGGCTTTTTCAGCGTTAACTCTCTCATTGATAAAATCCTTCTTCACCGTGGAATTCCAGGTCGACGGTCCCTTCTTCCGGGTTATGGTTTGCCTCACCATGTAGCCAGGCATTTGAAAGCACGTATACCTGCCCATTCGCCAGCTCCGACGTAAGCGTCATAACGTCAGAAGTGGTAATTTTGTCGATTGGGAAATTCTTCGGTACCTTAGCCGTCACTTTCGTATAGGCCGCACGCGTGGTTTCCTTGTAATCAACGGAACCATCCAGGCCAATCACATCGTCGCGCACTTTGGTATTCATCGGCACTTCGATACCGCCGGTGATCGACAACTGCTGGCCGTCAATTTTGAAATAGGTTGTACCTGCAATCTTTGCCATTACGCGGTCTCCTCGTTGTACTGCAGGCGGAACTGATTGAGCACCGCAAATACGCGCAGCTGGTTGACATAATCCGGCGGGAACAGAATATCCAGGCGGTCAGGATCGTTCTGGTTTCGCTCAACAATCAGGTATTTCTGGAACAGCTCGAAGTTTTCCACAATACCTTCCCGCTCCAGCTGGCGATAAGTTGCCCCCAGCTCACCGCGGATAACCGCTGGCGTAACAATCGCCTGCCCCGGGCCAAAACGGGTGCCATCATTTGCCAGTTTATGGCGGCCGTACTTACTGGTAATAACCGATTTCAGCCGACGCAGAACGTAAGCACTGGTGTGCAACGTCTCACTGTCGTAGTAGCTGTTGTCCGCAACCCCGTACGCATTGGTTTTGTAGGTAGTGACGTCGCGCTGAATGCGCAGCACGCCAGATTCCGTGTAAGCCGTGGCGATACCGTGCGCCAGCAGGGAATTCTGCTCGGTGACGGTGAAGCGTTTACCTGTCGGTGCGGGCAATGCCCCGGTCAGCTCCCCGGTCTGGGTTGGGCGGGCCGGGTCGATGCGCAGGAAGACAGCAGCACGCCCCAGGCGATACCCCACCAGCTCATCGACACAGGTTTGCACCTCTTTCTCATAGCCAGCGATGGTGATGTGCTGGTTGTTGAGCGAATCACCAAATGCCACCAGTTCAGACAGCGAGCCCGTTTTTGCCGTGTACACATGACCGTAAAGCTGGCGAATGTAGCTCCAGCGTCCGGCGCTGTCGTTCATTTCAACGGACATAAGCTGCAGGGAGTTCGCATCGCTGAACGGCAGCCCGATATAGTCGAATGGCTCATCGCCCATTGCGCTAATGGCCTGAGATAAATCAGGATCGCCCACACCGCCGCGCATTTTACCAGTCTGAACACTCAGGCCGGCCGGAACCTCTTCACCGCTCGCGGTACCGAAATAGTTCAGGGTTAATGGAATGGAGTTACCCACCGGGCCACCATTGACAGCGGAAAGCTTAACGGTACCCTGTGCCGCGCCGGCGGAGGTAGTCTGGTATTCTGCGGTGACGGGTAAATCAACGTTGTTATTGATAGCGCGTAGCAGCGCCTGAGAGACCTGATTGCCGGTGTCACCGGTCGCAACAGTAACCTGTACTTTGCGTGTCCCCACATACAGATTCACCGTGCCCGAATCAGTTGCGGCGCCCGTAATGGTAACCGTGCCGGTTGCCGGCTCACCATTATCTGGCACGGCAATAACCCACAACTCACCAAATGGGTCAACCTGACGATAGGCCTCGACCATTCGCGCCAGCTGGCTGCCGCGGCCTGCCATTTTCTTAGCCAAATCCTTTGATGGCATGATAACAAGCTGGTTCAGGGGAATATCAGCTTCCGGCAGCGCCATGCCAATCAGTAGAGAAGGCGCCCCGCTAACCGCGGTATTCGCCGCGCTGTTATCCATTTCGGCATAAAACAGCGGTACCCGGTTATCGGATGGTATGTAGTTAAAACTTACGGTCA
>NZ_DASYBS010000019.1:0-8047 GCF_036500665.1 Cedecea sp. | reverse complement strand
GTACTGTAGTGGCACACTGATACTGGCCACCTGATCGGAAGGTGATATTCTCACCTCCCCAACACCACAGGTGACCCAATGGCAAAACATTTCACGGCAGAATTTAAACTCGAAGCTGCAAAGTTAGTTGTCGACCACGGCTATACCTACGTTAAGGCCGCAGAAGCGGTTAATGTCAGCCATTCGGCTATCACCCGTTGGGTCAATAAGCTGCGACTAGAGCGCCAGGGAAAAACGCCCGCCGGGCTGCCTCTGACGCCCGAACAGCTAGAGCTACGCGAAATGAAGAAAAGGGTTCAACGCCTTGAAATGGAAAATGAAATCTTAAAAAAGGCTACGGCGCTCTTAATGTCGGACTCACTCAACGGTTCACGGTAGTCGACAGACTGAGGGCGCGATATCCGGTCTCTGCGTTGTGTCAGACTTTTGAAGTCCATCGCAGCAGCTACAGGCACTGGCAGGCTTCGGCGAATAAGCCCGACTGCGAGCGTGTGACCAAGCGCAGCCAGGTCATGGAGGCGTGGAACGCCAGCGGCGGCTCCGCCGGTGCCCGAAGCATAGCGACTATCGTCTCCAGGGACTCTGGCGTCAAAATGGGGCGCTGGCTTGCCGGTAAGCTGATGAAAGAGCTTGATATCGCCAGTTGCCAGGTGCCGGCACACAAATACAAGCGCGGCGGCAACGAACACGTTGAGATACCAAACTATCTCGACCGCCAGTTCGCGGTTACCGGGCCGGATCAGGTCTGGTGCGGCGATGTGACGTATATCTGGACGGGTAAATGCTGGGCTTATCTGGCGGTGGTGCTGGACTTGTTTGCACGTAAACCGGTGGGCTGGGCCATGTCGACGTCACCGGACTCAGCACTGACGGTCAAAGCGTTGCAGATGGCCTGGGAGCTTCGTGGTCGACCAACGGGCGTGATGTTCCACAGCGACCAGGGCAGTCACTATACCAGCCGTAAATACCGGCAGGCGCTGTGGCGCTGTCGGATAAAGCAGAGTATGAGTCGGCGGGGAAACTGCTGGGATAACGCCCCTATGGAGCGGTTCTTCCGGAGCCTGAAGACCGAATGGGTGCCGACGAAGGGCTATAACAGCTTCAGCGAAGCCCAGAGCGCGATTATCCGCTATATCACGGGATATTACAGCGCCATCCGCCCACACTGGTACAACGGCGGCTTAACGCCCAACGAATCTGAGCGGCTGTACTACTTACAGTCTAATGCGGTGGCCAGTATTAGTTGACCACTACACCATTCGACTGCGGCTTTGGTGTGTTCATCAGGCTCAAATGCCTCAATCACCTTTTCCAGAGGATTTCTGTGATTAGCCTCGAGTCGCTCAACCTCTTTGCTGATGCGATCGCTATCCCTCTCAGAGAGGCCTTTACGGATAGCCACAAGCTCTTGTAAATCATTCAGTCTCATGATTCCTCCTTCACTGGCTCAGGAATTTTTACCGGTACGCCGAGGTCTTTAAGCAGCCTGACGAATTGCGTACCTGTCCATTTCTTCTCGAGTGATTGACCGCTCATGGCTGCCCCTCCTGACGAAGAAAATCTACCAACTTATCCAGCCAGCTCTTTTTCGGTGGCGGCGTGAAGCTGGCGGAGTTGAGAATGTTTGATGGGTGATGCTGGAATTTGAGCAAATAGTTAGTGGAGCAGCCCGAAGCGGACTGCCCGGCGATGGCGTACATCATGGGCTGTTCCTTGTTTTGATTTGAATTAGTAGGTAATGCGGATGGCGGTTACTTCGCCTTTAGCGATAGCGGCTACACACTTCTGAGCGCAATCTTCTGGCAGGCCTGCAGCTACAAGCTCGGCGACAGACTGGCGGTTAATGGTACGGCGGTGCTCAATGTCAGCTTCACGACGAGCTTTCTCATCAGCAACGCGCTTTTCCTCTGCCAGACGAGCTGCTTCTTTTGCCTCAGTCTCACGGCGAACGCGATCTGCTTCTTCCTGAGCTTTGCGTTGAGCTTCTGCGATAGCTTCCTGCTTTTCACGTTCGGCTCGTTCAGCGGCTTCTTTAGCGTCAGCTGCGGCTTTCTGCTCAGCTGCTACACGGTCACGCTCTGCTTGCTCGGCCTTGAGCTTGAATTCTGCTTCACGACGAGCCGCCTCATCGCGCTCACGCTGCGCATTTTCTTCGGCTTCACGTTTGGCTTGCTCTGCCGCCTGACGTTTCAGCTCTTCTTCGTGAGCAATGCGCTGGTGTTCAGCTTCGGCTTTAGCCTCTGCGGCGTCACGGTCGAACTTTTCGTTCAGCAACAGGGCGATTTCATGGTCTGCTTCAACTTGCTTAGCCAGTTCCTCTGCAGCGCGTTTAGCTTCTTCTTCCTGCTTAATTCTCTCCTGCTCGGCTTCCCACTCAGTAAGAGGTAGTCGGGTCGCATCGCGAAGGGCGTCACAGGCATCAACGAAACGCTTAATCTCCTGCTCGGCGGGCTTTACAGCCTCTTTCAGTCGCTTCAGGTGCTCGCGCCCCGGCTTTTCGATTGCCGTCTTGCTTCGTGATACCTGAGCCGCCAGAGAAGCCACCCGGTCACGCCCCTTCTTCGTGCTAAGGTCTGGCACTTCGTTTACTGCTGCCTTGATTTGCTCAAGGTATGCATCCAGGCCATTTGGCGAGTACAGAGCCGGAGCTTGTTCCGGCTTAATCTCGATGACAGTTAAATCCGTTACTTCACTCATGCTCATCTCCTGTTTAGTTGTGTTCATTAATCAGCGACTGCGCTCATGAATAAACGCGAACAAAAAAGCCGCACGGTGGCGGCAGTTGCTACAAGTTAGCCCTGTAGAAGGCTCTCAGCGCCTCGATTAAATCCTCTTCATCAAACGCCTCACTCTCACCATTTCCGCAATCTATCCAAATAACCCTTACGTCAAAGTTGCTTATCGTGAACTCCCCAATTTTTACGCCTTCCGCATGTGCATTCTTTGGGTTTGATGTCTTTACTATCTGCATACTTTTCTCCAGTTAAAAAGAAGCCGCCCCATGGGACGGCAAACAATGACAACGAGGGTTATCAGAATCAGCCCTCAGTGAAAGCTGATGCGGAGGTTACTCGGTTGGTTTTTCAGCAGGCATCCAGTGAGTTATCTTCATGTCTCTTAGGTAAGTAGCTAATGATGTTCTATACACTGACTCGTTGTACGTTTGAAAGATTACAGGGCCGCCCTCGATTTCATCCCATGCGACTACTGTGCTGTCATATGGCGGGAGCCTGTCACTGCACTTAATCCACTCCATATCCTCACCCTCTATTTAGTTGTGCGCCGAACGGGCTTTGAGCATTGCGTCGGCCTGCGCATATGCTGCAAGGGAAATTACCTGCTGCTCTCCTGAGTTAAGTGACAGGGGAATGGATGCCATAGCCTTAGCTGCGAAGTAATCACGTAGACTTGCGCTTTCTACGAACGGGATTACCTCCGAGCTTTCTTCTTTCTCGGTATTCTCGTTGTTTTTCATTGTATTTTTCACGGTTTGATATCCTCCAGGATTCAATTGATTTGTCGCTGCATTCTTTACAGTGAGACTTTGTTTTTAATTCACCAGACCTTCCATGGTCAGAATAAAATTCATCACGGTGCTTCGATAATTTACATTTTGGGCAGTACTTGTGTGATTCAGGGGTATCACGGAAGGAATCACCTGGCATGTGTGCATGCCGGGTATTACATGACCGGCAAACTATTCCAAAAGAACCATCTCTGTAGTGTTGAAGAGATGCAACAGAAGACATGCCGTCTTCTGAAAGCCAGTTCATCTCCCTTTCGCAATCCGGGCACTTGAATCCATCGGAAACAAGTGAATGAAGAAGATCATGAGATGGCACGGACAGCCCACGCCTTTTTGCGTTAACTCTCATTTGGCCGAATCGGTAATGCTTTGCGCACAGGCGTTGATTTCCTTGCTTTCTTACCGCTATTTCATGACATCCGAGTTTTCCACATGGACGCTCGCTGCCACCGTTACCCATATCTCACCTCTGTTAAACCGTATGTAATAAAAAAGGCCGCTTAAGCAGCCTTAATGAATAATTCAAGAACCTTTAGCGCTGCCCTTGGCCTGTCGTTACATAGCCCTCTAACAACCTCCCTCAACTCATTCATGCGCATTCCTCGCCGCCGGGCCTCTGCTGATAGCAGAGCCTCATCTATCAGCTTATAACGCCGCCACGCCTCTTTTCTGGCCTCTTCGTTTGCGGATTTTGCGTCCCGTCGCTCATGTGCTTTTCTTTTGCGCTCAGTCTCAAGATGCTCGTCCAGTTCTTTGTGGAAGTTCCCGCGCTTGCTTAGCGGCAGATTTAACATTCCGTGGTCAAGAGCCATTGTCACCTCGCCGTTACCGTTAATGTCTTTCTATGCCCCGCCCGATAGAGCTAGCTATTCGTTTTCGATGAATGCCAATGTCGGAATTAGCTTGCAATCACCATCACCAAATACTGCTCTCACATCTCTATTTTCACTGATTTGTGATGCTGGGATGTCGACAGTCACGCGGAATACATCCCCGCGCTTCATGTACTTAGCGTCGCAATCGAAGTTTGACAAAGGCCATACGTGTATACCCTGAGGCTTAAGCTTCTCATGTGCTTCAGCAACCTTTTTCATTGCGTCTCCGTGTGTTTATTAACGAGCAGTAACGCTCTCAGATTTGCGATATCCCGCCCGATAGAGCGATATCTCTGGAAGACAGCAGCCGGTGTCAAACTCCGGCCCTGTGTATGCAGAAGCTGCGGCCACAATCTGCTTCATGTATTCGGTTTCTGTTTCCACAGCTTTTTCAACGCGGCTCATAGCCTTTCTGTTCAGCGTCAACACCTGGCGCTGTGGCTTTGCGCTTACTCCCACTAACAGGGGGTTAGCAGCTTTCCATTCAGCTTGTTTAGCTGCGCGACGTTCGCGGCGACGTGCTTGTGAGTCCATACATCCTCCTGTCAGTGTGTTTAGGTAGATGGCGCGCCAGATGCTTATCTTCTGGTTGCTTCGGCGAGCTGCAATTCACGCCATCTCCAAAACAAACTGTTTCGGTGTATTTGCGCTTCTTCAGCGCTATCTGTTAATGAGCATTCACCGTCCTGGTGAGTAGTGCGTCCTGCTGATGGAGTAAAATTAGCACCATGCTAAATTTTTAGCAATAGGTTGGTGCTAAATTATTTCCGCATAGTGCTAAATTATTGAAAGTGTGTGGATAAAAAATTAGCTTGAGGGTGAATTATTTTGCGAAGGGAAACAAAAAACCCGCCATGTCGGCGGGTTTGGAGTGGTTGGAGGTATTAGTAGGTAACGGAAGACCAGAAAACTCTGCCTATAACTCTTATTTCTGAAGCTAGCCTTACTTCTTCTGGGTGCTCTTCTGAGTTATAGCTTCTAATTCTGATCATGCCATTCGGCATGCTGTATAAAATCTTGACGCGGAGCAGGTCGCCATAGTCAATGGCGTACATCTTCCCGTCCCGAACTTCCTTGCAACCAGTATCTACACCAACAGTAGATCCACTTGGTAATACTGGCTCCATGCTGTTACCGATCACCTCCACACATACTGCGTTACTAGGCTGTATGCTAAGTTTTCGAAGCGTGGATTTTGCGAATCTCAACTTATATCCATTATGGTCTTCACGAAAGACGCTCCCAGTCCCTCCAGAGATTTGAACCTCTTTCAGGAAAGGGATCTCTACTTCATCATCATCCAGTGATGTACTGCTATCCCAGGGTTGAATGTCACCAATAATCTTAGCTTCCCCAAGATTTTCAGCAGCATCCAATTCTTGATGATATTGGTCAAACCACCCATGTGGTAGCCCCAAATTTTCTTCAATCTTTCTTGCCAGTATCTCACCAAGACCCCGTGAAGCCTTCCCGCCTAGAATTTGGCTGATAGTTGACGCAGACGTTCCGACCTTCTCAGCAAAGTCTGCCTTTGACATCCCGGCTCGTATGGCCAGGTTTTGTTGGTGGCGCAGGTTGTTGCGCCTGATCTCTCTAATGTCCATGCCCGAAGTTTTACACCTTTTAGCGGCGGGATAAATATGCATTGCGCTAAAGACTCACTTGCAATAAATTTAGCATCACGCTAATATTTGACTTGTGCATTAGCAGATGGAGTATTTATGGAAACCAACGTAAAGCAGTTTGAGGAAATGAATGATCTGCTGCGCTGGAGAAAACAGGCTTCCAAAGAAGATTGGCAAAAGCTAGCAGCACTAGCCAATACAACGACAGGAAACCTAGACCAGCTGGCTTACGGGTGGCGCGGAGCATCAAGCTCAAAAGCGAGTGATATCGCTAACGCGACACTGAACTTCAGATTTCCCAAACCAGTAACAAAAGAAGCAATTGCCTTTGCTCCAGTAAGAAAGGCCCAGGGTAACAAAGCAGCATAAGCATCAACCCCCGCTCTTTACACATCCCGAGCTGAAGAAGCTCAGTAATCCAAAAGACTACAAATCTATGTGGCGACCGCTACGGCTTCGTCACGTAACTCATTTATCTAAGGGAAGTATTACAAATGGAACGCACACAAACACGCACGGAAGCGCTGAAGATTGAATCGGCGCTACTCAACAAAATCGCAATGAAGGGAAGCGCTGAAATCGCATCTGCTATCGGTGTAGACCGGTCGCAAATATCACGCTGGAAAGAAACCTGGCTGCCGAAGTTTTCAATGCTTCTTGCGGTGCTGGAATGGGGAGTGGTTGACGATGATATGGCGCGGTTAGCCAATCAGGTTGCAGCTCTGCTCACAAAGAAAAAGCCACCAACTGCGGTAACAGGTGATGGCTCTCAAATTCGTATGGATTTTTAACTGGATCAACATACAGGGGTAATTATGCACTTAGGGCCTATAGAAAGGCAACCAGGCATTATACATGAAATGAATATGCCACCTGAATTTAGAATGACTGGGTGGGTGTACATCATGAGCAACGAGTATATGCCTGGGATTTTTAAAATAGGAATGACAACGACAAGCCCAGAGACAAGAGCCAAAGAGTTGTCATCTGCTACCGGCGTGCCATTCCCGTTCAAAGTTGAAGCAGCATACCACTGCCAAGACCCTTCATATTCAGAGAAAGAACTTCACGACTACCTGAGCGAGTATCGAATTAACGACTCCAGGGAGTTTTTTAAAGCAGATCTTTCTGAGATAAAGCAATTCTGTGAAGAGCTTTGCGATGTTGAGGTGGGGACAGGAGTAGAGGAGCTAGCCATAAGTTACGACTTAATATCCTTTGAATCGCTATCAAATCTCAACCTATCAGACCTATTTGATGACATTGGTTTAAATGTTTTTGGCGATAAATTAGCGATAGCTGAAAGGTTGATCAGGATTGGAGCGGAAGTCGTAAGTCAAAAAATTGATGATAAATACGTATCAATTGCTTTCCATAAAAACAGGGCTTATGCCATTGAGGATCCCGTTTCTAAAGAAATGCGCACAAGGAAAGAGGAAGAAATAGCCGCTGGAATATATGGGCCAAAAAAGCCATTCACAGAAAATATCCCACCAATCTAATACGGATCACCTATGAGCATGAATCTAATGGCGAAAGCCATGGGTATCAAAGTTGGAAACCCATTAAGAAAGCTCGTACTGATTAAACTTGCAGACAATGCTAATGACAAAGGTGAGTGCTGGCCTTCATACCAGCACATAGCCGATCAGTGCGAGATTGGAAGGTCAACCGTAAAAAGCCATATCAGAGCACTTGAGGATATGGGGATGCTCCGCAGAGAGTATCGCCGAACCGGTGAGCTAAATCAGTCCAATGTGTTTTATCTCAACCTAGATAATCCGACTCCTAAACCACCTCAAATTAGTGGGTCAGTTCATGACCTAGGGCAGGAGCTGACCGAGGGTGGGTCAGGAGCTGACCGAGGGGGTGGGTCAGGAGTGTAGTGGCACACTGATACTGGCCACCTGATCGGAAGGTGATATTCTCACCTCCCCAACACCACAGGTGACCCAATGGCAAAACATTTCACGGCAGAATTTAAACTCGAAGCTGCAAAGTTAGTTGTCGACCACGGCTAT
>NZ_DASYBS010000018.1:0-5225 GCF_036500665.1 Cedecea sp. | reverse complement strand
ACCGGTGACGCCGGCAGCGTTGGGCTGCCTGGACGCCGGGGGAGAGGCGGCAGGTTGAGGGAGTTCAGCAACAATGCCTGCTGCTGTGCCAAGCGCTGTCGCCCTGATTGCGCCAGCGACCATGTTACTACGCGCTTTCTGTACTGAAACCGAACCCGAATCACCTGGCCAGGTTCCACGCGGCGCCAGCCCGGGGTCGAGCGTAATTCCTGAAATGGTCTTAACCATCGTGACCAGATCGGAAGTATCACCGCTCAGGCGATCACCAGCCCGCCAGGCCTTTTGAAGTGCACGCACAAAATCGTTAGCCGCGCCAGGCGGCATCAGAATGACGGACAAATCCCCCTGCAGCAGCCGCATCGCGGCGGAAACGCCGGAATCCACCATTTTAAAAGCATCAGCAACATCATTAAGCATTCCGGCAGCATCAGCTAACACATCGCTCTGAAGAAAATCAGGAATACCGGATAGCGAAAACGCAGAGAACATCCCTTCAATTGCATCATCAAAAAGGCCGCCTGACGCCTTTAATCGCTGCGCTGTTGCAGCCCCGGCCGTTGGAAAAGACAACTCACCACTTTCAACAAACTGAAACGAGACCCGGCACATGCGCCCTTCTGCCACGCTGTGCGTAACGCTTACCTGGCCGTCAATGCTGCCCTGCATTTCACCGAACTGTGGATGAACAAGCGTGCCGGGTCCCGCTGTTTCAATCGCTACGATCAGGCGGTCGCGCTGTTCGGCATAATCATCACCAATCAGATAGGCATTTATCGTAAGCCTGCGGGTTGCCCTGCCTAAATCCTCCGTAAAAGGTTTATCCCTGTTAGGATATTCATGGACCTGCACACGGCGACCAAATGAACTTTCATCATTTTCTACAGAAAAAGGTACGCCGCGAAATGATGCTTCACGCAGACGATCGCGCCAGCCTTGCGGGGAAAATAAAGCCATATATTCACCATAAAAAAACCACCGAAGCGGGTTTAACGAGGTTTTCTGAACGGGGAGTAGCCGACATCGTGACTTACCGACATGAGCGGATTGCCTGACTCTGGAATATCGACCACGCGCATTCCCTGAGGAGCATTCTCAAAGCTGACTTTTAGCTCACTACGTTGCGTTAACGGGAGAGCTGGAGAGATAAGCTGCTGCGCCGTTCCGGGGGTATTAAGCTGTGGACTGGCCCTGTTCTGAGAACGTTCAACAGGCACTTTTGGCATGTATCGGCCATCAGGGATCTGGTAGGCGTTATACATTCCCGTCAACTCATTAAGACGTGACAGGAAGCCGTTATAGCCCCGTTCCCTTTCCTTGCCCTGCATTTTATTTACCAGGAATTCGCCTTTACTCATGCCGGACTCTTTCGAATCTTTTTCCAGATCCTCTAATTGCTTCAACAGGGATATCGCGACGCCAATCGTGATGGTCATTGCTCCCATTCTGGCAATCGAGCCGAGCAACCCGGAGAGCGAACCGGCCAGCGTGACCGCCTCTCTCAATGCACCGATCGTTTTGAGGGTAAATGCGCCCGCCATTACCAGACCAACCCCCTCGATCACCGTCTCCCATCCGCCCATCGCCTGGGCAACCTTATCCACCTCATGCCAGACCGCCTTGATTACCGGGGCCACATCATCCCAGTTATCAATAATCAGCATGGCGCCAGCGGCCAGCGCCGCTATTGCCACTTTGGCCGGGGAAAGATTAACGACACTGTTGAGAATTTTAACAGCCCGGGAGAGTACACCAATGGAAACGCCCACCCCAAGAAGGGCAGCACCAAATTTAGCAGCAGACTGAACAAGCTCAGGATTTTGCTTCACAAACACAGAAGCCTGTTTGATAAACGGCATCACCTCTTTTACCGCATCGCGAACAACCGGAATAAACTCCCGTCCCATCTCAATGGAGAGTTTTGCCACCTCATTACCCATGAGTTTCAGATCATTGGCTGCCGTATCGGAGGCGATCGCATACTCATTGGCTGCGGCGCCGCCGTATAGCTGCGCATTGGTAACTTTATCGAAGTTAGCTTTAAGTTGAGGAAGGTTTGAGAGCAGCGGAATAACAGCTGTTGATGACTCTTTCCCGAACAACCAGGTCATCGCCTTTGTTCGCTTTTCTTCCGGCAACTTGCCGATCGCATCCAGCACTTTCAGCATAGTGCCGCGGGAGTCTTTAATCATGCCCTTAGCGAGTTTATCCGGCGACCAGCCAATCGCTTTTGCAACGGCTTTCTGTCTCGCAGAATCCGCGCTGGTCAGGCCCATGATAAAGTTTTTAATACCGGTGGAGGCTACATCGCCTTTAATGCCCACACCAATGATCGTGGACGCCAGCGCGGCCACATCCCCTGAGGCTACGTTTGCAGATTTCGCCACGCCGCCAAGTTCCGTAACCACCTGGGCGATATCTGCCGAGCTGGCCGGCCCTGTATTCCCCAGGTAGTTAACTTTATCAGCAAGCTCAACGACCGCACTTTCTGTAAGCCCGAAAGCAGTTCGCCATATCGCGAGCGTTTTACCGGCTTCACGGCCCGATAAATCCCAGGCCACGCCGATTTTTGCCGCATCCTCCCCGAATTGTTTAAGCTCAGAACGGTCAATACCCGATTGCCCGGCCTGCGCGATAAGCTCAGCCATTTCATTGGCAGCCATCGGGATTTTGGTCGTCAAATCCAGAATATCATCCTGCATCTGGCGAAACGCGGCAGGCGTCTCCAGCCCATCAACCACTTTTCGAACATCAGCCATTGAGGCTTCGAAATCAATGGCCTGCTTAGTGGCTATACCGATGGCCCCGAGAATAGCCGAACCGGCCGCCGCGGCTCCCAGCCCGAGCCCGGCCATTTCCTTCCGGAACCCCTTTAACTCCCGTTGCATGCCCTTCATCGGACCTGTCAACTGGTCAACGGCGGTAATAATGGCCTTTAACTCAAAACTGTCAGCCATTTTTTATTTCCTCATTGATACGGACGGCCTGCGCCTCCAGCTCAAGAAAATCCGGGACGGGGGCGCGGCGCAACTCAAGGGGGTTTAATCGCCAGAAGTGGGCGACGTTGTAGAGTCGTTTTCTGAGGTCGTTTCCGTTGAGCTGGTAAAAAAACCTAAAATAACCATAGAGGCCTTGAAGATATCCAGCAGCGATAGCGTTGCAGCAGATGAGCGAGGAATGCCCGCCAGGAGCGGAATATATTTAAGGGCAACCGCGCTATCAGGCCGCACGGCACCTTCGGCGCTCAGCGTGAAGGGAAAGCCAATGCGCTCCACTTCATCAAACGTAGGCTCGCGCAGCTCGAGCACATGCAACTTTTCGTTATGCGCCATGATCGGCGTTTTCAGCGTTAACTCTCTCATTGATAGAATCCTTCTTCACCGTGGAATTCCAGGTCAACGGTCCCTTCTTCCGGGTTATGGTTTGCCTCGCCATGTAGCCAGGCATTTGAAAGCACGTATACCTGACCATTCGCCAGCTCTGACGTGATCGTCATAACGTCAGATGAGGTGATTTTGTCGATCGGGAAATTCTTCGGCACTTTAGCCGTCACTTTCGTATAGGCCGCGCGCGTGGTTTCCTTGTAATCAACAGAACCATCCAGGCCGATCACATCGTCGCGCACTTTGGTATTCATCGGCACTTCGATACCGCCGGTGATCGACAACTGCTGGCCGTCAATTTTGAAGTAAGTTGTACCTGCAATCTTTGCCATTACGCAGTCTCCTCGTTGTACTGCAGGCGGAACTGATTAAGCACCGCAAATACGCGCAGCTGGTTGATGTAGTCCGGTGGGAACAGAATATCCAGGCGGTTCGGATCGTTCTGGTTTCGCTCAACAATCAGGTATTTCTGGAACAGTTCGAAGTTCTCCACAATACCTTCCCGCTCCATCTGGCGATAAGTTGCCCCCAGCTCCCCGCGGATAACCGCTGGCGTAACAATCGCCTGCCCCGGGCCAAAACGGGTGCCATCATTCGCCAGTTTATGGCGGCCGTACTTACTGGTAATCACCGATTTCAGACGGCGCAGGGTGTAGGCGCTGGTGTGGAGCGTTTCGCTGTCGAGATAGCTGTTATCCGCGACACCAAACGCATTCGTTTTATAGGTCGTGATATCACGCTGGATCCGCAATACCCCACCCTCGGTGTAAGCGGTCGCGATGCCATGCATCAGCAGGGATTGTTGTTCTGTGATGGCAAACCGCTTGCCGGTTGGTGCCGGTAACGCGCCAGTGAGCTCTCCGGTTTGCGTCGGTCTGGCCGGGTCGATACGCAGGAAGACAGCAGCACGCGCCAGGCGATATCCCACCAGCTCGGCAACGCACGTCTGAACATCTTCCTCATGACCGGCGATAGTAATATGTTGGTCGTTAAACGTATCGCCAAACGCCACAAGCTCGGACAAGGAGCCCGTTCTTGCTGTGTAGACATGCCCGTAAAGCTGGCGAATGTAGCTCCATCGACCGGAACTGTCGTTCATTTCAACGGACATAAGCTGCAGAGAGTTCGCATCGCTGAACGGCAGCCCGATATAGTCGAATGGCTCATCACCCATTGCGCTAATGGCCTGGGACAAATCAGGATCTCCCGCACCGCCGCTCATTTTACCAATCTGAACACTCAGGCCAGCCGGAACCTCTTCACCGCTCGCGGTACCGAAATAGTTCAGGGTTAATGGAATGGAGTTACCCACCTGGCCGCCATTGACAGCGGAAAGGTTAACGGTACCCTGTGCCGCGCCGGCGGAGGTAGCCTGGTATTCTGCGGTGACGGGTAAATCAACGTTGTTATTGATAGCGCGTAGCAGCGCCTGAGACACCTGGTTTCCGGTGTCACCGGTCGCAACAGTGACCTGTACTTTTCGTGTACCCACGTAGAGATTCACCGTGCCCGAATCAGTTGCGGCGCCCGTAATGGTCACCGTGCCGGTTGCTGGCTCACCATTATCTGGCACGGCAATAACCCACAGCTCACCAAATGGATCAACCTTACGATAGGCCTCGACCATTCGCGCCAGCTGGCTGCCGCGGCCTGCCATTTTCTTAGCCAAATCCTTTGATGGCATGATAACAAGCTGGTTCAGGAGAATATCAGCTTCCGGCAGCGCCATGCCAATCAGTAGAGAAGGCGCCCCGCTAACCGCGGTATTCGCCGCGCTGTTATCCATTTCGGCATAAAACAGCGGTACCCGGTTATCGGATGGTATGTAGTTAAAACTTACGGTCA
>NZ_DASYBS010000017.1:0-7776 GCF_036500665.1 Cedecea sp. | reverse complement strand
TACTAAGCCAGAAGTTGTTACAACTGAAGCCCCGGAGTTAAAAACCCGTCGCTATACCGTGGGGTATATCCGCGACTGGAAGACGCACAGCAAGGCTACCTCCATCACGCTGAAGGGCGGCTGGCTGGATGAGGCAGGGTTTGAGACGGGAACGCCGCTCAAGGTGCGGGTGATGCCCGGCTGCCTGATACTGACCGCGCAGGAGCCAGAGCCGGAACTGATGCAGGCACTGAAGAAGGTCTGCAAGCTCTCCGCCCGCAAACAGCGGCAGGTGACGGAGCTGATCGAGGTGATCAGTAAGCCACAGCGATAACGCGGTAACTGGCTGGTATATAAAGTAAAATCCCGGCTCGAGGCCAGGATTTTTTACATTAACTATAAATATATAAGTCGAAATCAACACTTGCATTTAATTTGTTAATTTCTTTAATTAATGAACGATCAAGATTCATTGCCGGTTTAATTCCATTTTCTACCTGAACAACCACATTAAATTGATATTCAAAATCGTAATCGCATGCCATATCTACTAATACGCTTTGTTTTCCATGAAGAATAGTAAATACCTTTGAAAACTGCTCTGTGATATCAAGAGATTCCTCATCTCCTGTCCCTAAAAACCAACAACTATCCACTCTACAGCGATTCTTGCCAGGAATTGGATCACCTTTCATCCAACTACCAGTAGGTTTTAGTGACAATTTTTCAGTAATTTCAGTAGGTTTTAACCCCTCTCCCGAGATCAAGAAATAAACATTTACTGTTGATTTATTCATACAAACAATCCTATTTAATGAATTCACCAGTTGGGATACCTTCTCCTGTACCACCTTTACGGAAAATCCACAACTCACCAGTTTCTTTGTCGATATATATATCGTATTTGGATATATTTTTCTTACCCACAATCTCAGATTTTAATTCATGTGCATCAATACCATTTTTTTTCAGATATTTATCGTCTGCCATCTTAATATTTGAAGGTTTCTCTTTATTATGACCATTTTGATCATTCTCCGGTGGCTGTGGCGTTCCCGAACCAGCACCTCCCAACTCTGCCTTCTCTTCATCCGTCAGCCCACCGCCCAGATTCGGCTTGCTATCCGCATTATCGCTCATCATCGCGGTGATGGTTTGCAGCATAATGTACGCCGCAACCGGGCAATCCCCGCCTGACAGGCACTGCTCCACCACACCTTTACCAAACTCTTTTACCGCCACATCCAGCTTCTGCGCGATCAGCGCATTTGCTTCGGCCTGCGCGCCGGTTTGGCCTGCCACCGGCGGCGGGGTGGTTAACAAGTGCAACAGGAAGAAGTTATTCTCAACCGCGTTTTTCCCCGCCTGCGCCGCCGTTACCGCATCCGCAACGCTGCCGCCGCTCAGCCCTCCTGCCAACCCGGCTGCCAGCGAACTCAGCGCGCTTACCGTCTGCTTTTCACTCTCTGTCAGGCTCTCCGGGCTTCGCCCCGGGTACAGAGCGTTAACTATTGCCCCGGCAGCAAGCTCACCCGTTACCGCGCCCGCGCCGCCTGCCAGTGCATTGCCACCCGCAAGCTCCGCTCCTATCGCCCCCCACAGCGCGTGGGCCAGCACATTCGCAATCTCGCTACCCTGCGTCTGCGCCTTGATTATCCCCGCTACATATGGACTGACGCCCCCGGCCAGCGCCTGGCCTGCGTTACCGCCCGCCAGACCCTGCAGTACCGCCGTTATCGCCTGTGTCGCCCGCTGGTAGTCGCTTCCCGTCCCGTACTTCGCCATTTCCGCTTTGTATGTATCGGTCTCGCGCAGCGCTTCCAGGCTCAGCGCCGGGTACTGCTCTCTGGCCTTCTTAAGACCATTGATTTCGCCCTGCGTCCTTACCACATCCGCAACCTGACTGCCGATTTCACCCAATAGACGCACTTCCTGAAGCCGCCGCTGCTCTTTCTCCTTATTGAAGATGGGCGAAATCGTCTCGTTCGCGTTTTCCACATCGCGGCTTAGCGTGGCAATGTCCTGCACTTGGGCAGCCGCGTTGGTGATTTGCACGCTACCGCCGGACATCGCCGCTCGGGTAATGCCCTCTGCTTTACCGCTATTGTGCGAACTGCTGAGGCTCCCGCCTCCGCTCCCGATGCTGCCGCCCTGGTGCGAGGCATCAAACTTAGCCTGATTTATAATATCCGACCATGCCAGCGTGCCGGTCTTCAGGCTATTCTTGCTTTCAATTGCAGTGGAAGCCAGCACCGCGCCGTTAAGCCGCGTATCGCCATCAACGGTAACAGAAAAGCCGCCCTCTCCGGCAAAAATCCCGCTCTGCTCATGCACGCTGTCGTATTCGCTGTGCACCTTATCCCGGCTGGCACTCACGCTGCCTGAACCACCCGCGCCGATAATTGCCACGCTAAAGCCGCCGCTGGTACTGGTTTGCTTTGCGTCATAACGGTCACTGTCGCGTAAACTGGATATGTCCAGATCGCCGCCCGACGTCAGCCGAATCTCCCTGCCACTCGCCTGGGCTCCCACCAGCGCCATATCGCGTCCGCCGTGAAGCGTTAATTGATTCCCGCTATCCAGCTGCGTTTCTGTCCATACGGTACTGTTACCGTTCTCTTTACCTTCACTGTGGTTAGCGCTGGCAGAAACCGTTATCCCGTTACTCTGACCAAAATTAATCCCCACCCCAAGGCTACCACCGCTGCTGCTGTTCTTATGGCGACTCTCGCGGATATTTGCCGCCGCACTCAACAGTAGGTTGTTGGAGGACCACAGATCCATATCGCCGCCGGACTTAAGCTGGCTGCCCACGATGAAGAGATTACCGCTATCGACGTTCTTATCCTGCCCCCAGGCGTCCACGACAAGATCGCCGCCCGCAATCAGGGAAGATCCATTAGCCAGCACGGAAGACTCATACCATTCGGCCACAGACTTCTGCATACCAACGGACAGATTAATCCCCACGAGGCTTCCCCCGCTCTGGGCCTGCTGCGCCAGCTCCACACCCTGCATGGCCTGTACGCCAGTAAGTGCCGCCTGCACGCCTTGTAAAGCGCCAAGCCGCCCCTCATTCGCCTTACCCAGCCGCTGGATCATCGTTACCGCGCTGTTGATCACATCGGCAACAACGCCCGACAGCGCAATGGTAAGGCCCGAGCTTTTTGTCTCCAGTCGTTCATCACGCTGGTGCATATCCTGCCCGGGAACAATATGTACGCTGTCACCGGTCACCATTAGCGTATCAGCGGCAATAAGATCGATGCCGGTCAGCGTTACGCGCCCTCCTGCGTCAAGATAAACGTTCCCGGCTGTACTCCCGACGGTACTGATACTGTGGCTCTGAGTGATGTCCTGTTCGTCAATTTTATGCTTTGACGAGCGGCTGCCGATGGTGAAACCGAGGAAACCACCGCTCAACAGACCGCTCTCTTTGGTTTCCTGCAGCCGGTAGCTGGACTGCTCTTCGGTTGCGGCGGTGATATTGAGCTGGTTAGCGGCATCAAGCCAGACGCTCTTCGTCCCAACCAGCGCCGAGCCAGTGATATTGATATCGTTGCCGGCCCACATAACCAAAGCGTCGCCGCTGAGCAAACTCCCCTGCTCCAGGGTGAGGTAATCTTCCTCCAGGGTGTAGCGCACTTTTTTAGACAGCAAACCGCTATTGGTTTTTGTTTCCTCAAAGAAGTAGTAGTCGCTTTCCGTCGCGCTTTGCAGCGAAATATCGTTGCCCGCATCCAGCATAATTTCATTGCTGGCACTAAGCTGTGCGGCATGCAGGGCGATATCCCTTCCCGCTGTGAGCTGAATGTCACCATCACCGTTAATTTCGCTGCCCAGCTGGCGGACGGAGATATCTTCCCGCTGCTTTTGATGGCCGTAGCTCTGCTTATCATGCTGGAGGCTTAGGGCCGCCAGCGTAATATCCCTTCCGGCGCGAAGCGAAATATTGCCATCCGCCGCCAGGCCTGCGCCGGTTGCCCCGATATCTCGCCCGGCCTGGATGCGCATCTCCCCGCCGCTGGTGAGCAGCATCCCCATCGACGACAGAGACTCGATATTCTCAACGCTGTTATCGCCTGGCCGTACTTCTTCTGTTTTCAGTGCCGCCAGATGAATATCTCTCCCGGCTTCCAGCGCCAGTTCCTGACGACCCGTGGCAACCACATTGTCCATCAGTAAGTCATCGTTCGCCGTCAGGTAGATACGGTCGCCACTAAGGTAGCTACCGGCGTACCGATAATATTCAGTATGTTGGTTATTTTCTCCGACACTCTCTGCTGCCGATTCATCATCGGGGTTGAAAGCAACTTTAGAGGCATCCAGAGTGGGCGCTGATGCCGGATCGGCATCGCCCCGGGTACAAAAGTCGCAGCGGAGTAAATAAAATTGTAGAAGCGAGTCAAAAATAAGGCTGTCCTGGCTTCGCAGGGTAATATTTCCGGAGGCGTTAACGCGTACGTCCGTTAGCCTGATATTCCCGCCTGAGTCGAAAGTTATATCTTCTCCATTAAGTACCGGGCCGAAAACACTCTCATGGCGTTGTTCAGAAGATAGCAAATCACTGGAGGTATACTCCTCTTCCCGGCCGCTTGACGCGGACAAATCAATTTCCCCCTCTGCAAGCAGCCGGAGATGGCGCGCAGCATCAATATTAATGCCTTCCCCCTGCATCCCCCCGCCGCTCTGGAGAGTGATATCTCCACCGCTGACGAGCGAGGTCCTCCCGAAGTCATCCACGATCATCGAGTATCTGGACTCCATTTCTTCGTCAGTATTTCCCTCCTTAGTCGGAAAAGCAGCGTACTCAAGATCCCACGGGGAACGATGCCATACATACCGCGTTGGCTGGGATAATAAAAAAATATCATCCGTAGCCGTCATCTGAATATCCCCCGAGGCAGTAAACTGTCCTCCGGAGACATCAATATAATTACCACTCAGCGCGATATCACCACCGGCAATAATCTTACTGTTAAGGAAAGTCTCTCTGACGTCACCGATATTTTCAGAATAATAGAAGTGGTTATTAAGCCACAAAGAATCCAGCATGATATTGCTACTTCGTAGAGAAAGCGTTCCGTCTGAAATCAGGTTCGCACTCTGAAGGTGGACAGCCTCCTTTGCCCGTAAATCCAGCGATCGCGTGGCACTAAGCGTGCCAATTTTACCGGGCTCGCTGCCATGACCCAGCCAGCCGTAGATAAGTTCCCGTGGAGAATCACTTTCCCAGTAAAATGCCTCCGTCAGGTTCTCAATACTCCCTTCCAGGCTTTCCACTTTTACCTGTGAACCCGTTATCAGCGACCCGCTGTTGATGATATCTTCGCGCGCCGTCAGGTCCAGCGCCCCGCCGGAGGTCATCACGCCGCTCTGATTGTTACTTACCCCCCCTTCACTGACGACGGTCAGCGATTCCGTCCCGGATATCACGCCACCCTGATTGTTTATACCTCCGGACTGAATAACGACCTGGTGACCGGCAAGGATGCCGCCTGATTGAGTGTTCAGGACGGCCTGCGGCTGTTGCCCGGACGCATAAATATCCGCCCCGGCACCGGCTCGCCAGGTGGTGTTACTGATGCTGTCGCTGAAGTCGATGCTGAGCGTGTTACCGGCCTGAATCAGCCCGTTCAGAGCTTCACCGTCGGTATACCTCATGCGGGATTCACTGGTCTGCTGGCCGATGTCATATTCGCCATACGCCAGGGTCCAGCCGTAGTCAGTTATCCACCATTCCCGCGTTTCCGTCCCCGCCAACCAGCCCTGGTTGGTCAGACTGTTGCCGCTCAGCCACATATTCCCGCCCGCAGACAGAACGCCTGCGGCGTTATCAAGGCTCCCCGCCTTTACCCGCAGGTCACGGGCGGCGCTGATACGCGCTTCTGCCCCCGCGTTTTTTATTGTCAGGCCGGACTTGTTGCTTGCCAGCAGCCGATCGTCCTTCTCCCAGTCTACCGGGAGGTCGAAATAATAGTGATATTCACCATTGCGGTAGTACCACTGCATACTGCCCTCATTCCCTTCCATTTCAACTTCCAGCTCATCGCGCTGGTTCAGCAGATGTGCAGTATTAATCGTGATATCCCCACGCTGTGTGGCTATTGTCCCGGAACGGTTAATCACCTCGCGACTGGCGCTCCCCGCCGTATCCTTTTGCAACACCAGGCTCTCACCGGCGGTGATATCCCCACGCTGGTTAACCAGGCTGTCCGCCAGCAGGCGCATATCGCCACCGGCACGTAGCGTTCCGCTGTTATTCAGCTGATCTGCCACCTGAACGGAGATCGAACCCGCGGCCTGATTAACTCCGCTAAGCGCTGCACTTTGCGCCTTAATAGAGGCCGAACCGCTGGTCAGACTGCCGCTCAGAGAGAGTTTCCCGTTGGCATCAAGCGAGATGCCCCCTTGTCTGGCATTCAGGTTACCAAGGTTCACCCCAACGCCTTTTTCGCTGGAAACCAGCCGGATTCGGTTAGCGTATATCCCGCCCAGCGCCCCGGTATCTATCGCCACCGTAGGTACTTTTCCCGCCCCGGCTATCGGCTCGATAGCCCCGCCAGAACTTATCCGATTAGCCCCCAGTATCACGGTAGCATCGCGGGCATGCAGCCCTGCGTTGATTTCCGCCGCACGGGAAATCAACGCAAATTTATCGCTCTTACCGGCATCCAGCCCTTTACCTTCGATTAAAATAGCGCCCTGAGTCACTTCAAGGCTTTGCAACTTACCATCAGCGCCCAATACTGGTTTACCGGTAGTTAGGGTGATGTTCGGCGTATTGATAAAACCGCAACCGTCGCAGGTAATGCCATAGGGGTTAGCTACCATTACGCTTGCCTGCTGCCCGGCAACCTCAAGATATCCTTTCAGCTCAGAACGGTTCGGCGTCACCACCTCGTTAATAATCCCCGAAGCCGCCTGGCCATTTTGCAGATTCGCATTAGCCTGTATCTGCCCCCCCAGCTGACTTTGGCTGTTTCCCACCCCGTTATTAAGGACCAGCCCCTGCTCACCAACGTTGAAATCATGGTACTGGTTATGGGAAATGCCTCCCTGATTGGGCGTGGCAATATTGACTACCGGTACACCATTATTCGCCTGCACGACCTGGGTATTCCCGGTCGCGGCGCTGACTCCGGCCCCGATGGCAGGTAACAACGGCTGCCCCGCAAGCAGAATAGAAATCAGGTAACTTAACCAACGGCGCAATGGTGAAATGGCATATCCACTGTAATTTTCCATGTGCTAAACCTCATCGTTATCCTTAAAACGTCAGCGCCAGACGGTAGTAGATCGCCACGCTGTCCGGGTGAAGCCAGCCGGGACGAATCAACGGCCAGCCCAATGTAAACTGCTGATTGACGTAGCGCTGGTGATGGCTGATGCCAAGTGCACTTCCCATTAAACTCCCTTTTGCCTCTGGCTCGTCGGGCCCGCTACGCAGATAGCCGCCGTCCAGCGCCGCAAAAACGTTAACTTCACCCAACCGCAGCGGCATGGAGAATGAACGACTGATTTCGTTGCGCCAGTAACCGCCGTTGTCGCCGGAAAGATATTGCTCCCGGTAACCACGAACCGAATATTCACCGCCAAGAGTCAAACGCTCACTACCGTACAGCCGTTCGCTGCTCCACTGAGCGTAAAAACTACTGAGCCATGCCCAGTGAGGAGTTATTGTCAAATCTGGTGTACGGAGCAATCAGGCAACGATCTGATCTGATGTTTCGTGGACCTGTACCCCGTCCTTAAACGGGACGTTATTCACTACCAGCGTTAGCAGATTAAATCCCG
>NZ_DASYBS010000016.1:0-84761 GCF_036500665.1 Cedecea sp. | reverse complement strand
TTGATGCTCAAAGAATTAAAACTGTTTATAAAATCAGTAGTCACTCTTCAAGACTTGATATTTTGTTGCA
This sequence comes from Cedecea sp., assembly GCF_036500665.1. NCBI lineage: Bacteria > Pseudomonadati > Pseudomonadota > Gammaproteobacteria > Enterobacterales > Enterobacteriaceae > Cedecea > Cedecea sp. Next base: position 84,691 of record NZ_DASYBS010000016.1, on the reverse strand, counting down.
TCCGAAGATGCTGAGATATCAATCCTGCGAGTGCCCACACAGATTGTCTGATAAATTGTTAAAGAGCAGTGCTACTTTCTCAGTAGCGCGGGCTGTGCATATTACGCTTTCCCGCTGCGTAGTCAAGCATTTATTTTTCGCTTCACTTCGCCTGACACGCCGCTTTGCAAGCCGTTGTTCCGTGTCAGTGGAGGCGCATTATAGGGAGTTCTTCGGCGGTGACAAGCGTTTATTTAAAAAAACTTTCTGACCGCATTCTTTTTCGCCAACCCGCTTATTTACAACACTATTTGATGCTTAACTGCTCAATTTCATGGGCAAACCGGGTCACCTGCTGCCAATCGGTGTAAACCACTTCTTTACTCGTATCGGTTTCGCCATCGGTCATTTTCATAATTAAACGGATCATGAAGCGGTCCAGCCAACCATAGCGCGGGTAGCGTAGTGCCCCAGCAAATACCGCGCAGTGATCGGGACGCCACACTGAGTTAAGCAAGAACTTACGTGTATAGGCGTTAGTTTGAGGAGAACGCTTCTCCGGTTTACGCGCAACCAGGTTTACCGAGAAGAAAGCGCTGGCTCGCTCATTCAGCTGCTGCTGGTGCTTCTTCACAAATGTATCGACAGAAGCATGGAAATGCCCGTAGCGGATAGAAGCCCCGATCACTACCCGGTCGTAGTTAGCCCAGGCGATATCTTCGCAGCGATGAAGATTCACTACATCACTCTCAATGCCCAGCTCTTTCAGCTCAGAAGCTATATAGGAAGCAATTTCACGAGTTTGACCATCTCGGGTCGAAAACAGAATTAGGGTTTTCACACAGGCTCCGGTTACTCGCGCCAGAAGGTTGGCGTGAACAGTACTAATAGGGTGAAGACTTCAAGACGGCCAAACAGCATATTCACGATCAGGATCCATTTGGCGACAGGATTCATACTGGCAAAGTTATCCGCCACTACACCAAGACCTGGGCCGAGGTTATTGAGCGTTGCCGCAACGGAAGCAAAAGCCGAGAAGTCATCGACGCCGGTCGCAATGATGGCCAGCATACTGACGATAAATACCAGCGCATAAGCAGAGAAGAATCCCCATACGGCTTCGAGGATACGTTCCGGCAACGCACGGTTCCCAAGCTTGATGCTATAAACCGCGTTCGGGTGTACCAGGCGTTTTAGCTCACGGTTCCCTTGTTTAAACAGCAGCAGGATACGAATAACTTTCAGGCCGCCACCGGTAGACCCTGCACAACCACCGATAAATGCAGAGCAGAGCAGCAGTACCGGTAAGAATAGCGGCCAACGGGCAATGCTGTCTGTGGTAAAACCCGCAGTTGTTGCCATCGAAACGACCTGGAAGAAGGCCTGGTTGAGCGTCTGCAGGGCAGACTGGTAAGTATTGTGGAACCAGAGCACCAGCGTGCAAACCAATACTAGCGTTAGCTGCACGCCGATGAACATACGGAATTCAGGGTCGCGCCAATACACTTTCAGGCTCCGCCCGCTGAGCAAAGAGAAGTGCAAACCGTAGTTACACCCAGAAATCAGCAGAAAGATAGCGATGATGGTATTGATTGTTGGGCTATTGAAGTAGCCAACGCTGGCATCATGGGTAGAGAAGCCGCCAATCGCGATAGTGGAGAAGCTGTGCCCGATAGCATCGAATGCTGGCATACCCGCAAACCAAAGCGCCAGCGCACAAGCAACCGTCAGCAGAACATAGATAAGCCACAGCGTCTTTGCCGTTTCGGCAATACGCGGGCGCATTTTATTGTCTTTTAGCGGCCCCGGCATTTCTGCCCGATAAAGCTGCATTCCCCCGACGCCAAGAATAGGCAGTATCGCAACAGCCAGCACGATGATCCCCATCCCGCCAAACCACTGCAGCATTTGGCGATAGAAAAGAATGGCGTGAGGTAAGGAGTCAAGCCCTACCAGCGTGGTTGCTCCGGTAGTTGTCAGCCCGGAGAAGGATTCAAAGAAAGCATCGGTAACCGTCAGATTCGGCCGCTCGGCGAAGACAAAAGGCAGTGCCCCCACGCTCCCCAGCACGGTCCAGAACAGAACGACTATCAGAAATCCTTCCCTCGGCTTCAGCTCCCCCTTCTCTCTGCGGTTAGGCCACCACAGCAGGGAGCCTATTGTCAGAGCAACGAAAAACGTTTGGGTAAAGGCACGGCCGGCACCATCGCGATAGATTAGAGCCACTAAGCCGGGGAGTATCATGGTTCCGGAAAAGAGGATAACCAACAGACCAACGATTCGGGTTATGGCGCGAAAATGCATTTCAGCCGCTTCCTTAAATATCTATAAATAACGAGGTGGGATTATTGTTCAAACGGCAATAAATGCAATGCACCGCGGCTAAAATCACTCAGCCTGGCGCTGAAGGCTACCACCTGGGTTTGCGGCAACGCTACGTGCAAATCAACGGCAACCTGGAAGTCGCTTTCCACGATAAGACCATCGCTTTGCTTGAGCAGCGCTTCCACACCCGCCAGCTGCGAATAGTCGCACTGCAAAGTATATTCGGTTAACGGCACTTTGAGCACTGTCGGAAGCTGGTTTAACGCCAGCTGTACGCCGCCGCCGTAGGCTTTCACCAGGCCACCCGTGCCCAGCTTCACCCCGCCATAATAGCGCACTACAACCGCCGTGATTTCACCAATGCCTTTACCCATCAACTGAGCCAGCATGGGTTTCCCTGCGGTGCCGGCAGGTTCGCCGTCATCCGAGAAACCGAGCTGCTGCGAGTCATCCGGCGCTCCGGCGACCCACGCCCAGCAGTGGTGCCGGGCGTCCGGGTGTTCAGCCCGGACCTTCTCAACAAACGCTTTAGCCGCTATTACCCCGTCCGTATGAGCGACAAGGGTAATGAAGCGGCTTTTCTTAATCTCCTCGCTAACCGTGACGGGCTCTGCGGGGATTGGCCAGCTTTCCATTACGCGAGCTTCAGGTTACGCGTCATGTTTTCGGTGCTGTTTTCATAGATAACGACGTTATCTTCAATACGAATGCCGCCAAACGGCTTCAGGGCTTCAATGCGCTTCCAGTCGAAGTGCTTGCTGTATTGCCCTTCACGCCACGGTGCCAGCAACGATTCAATGAAGTACAGGCCAGGCTCGATGGTCAGCACCATGCGAGGTTCCAGCACACGGGTACAGCGTAGATAAGGATGCTGGGAAGGCGCTGCCAGATGCGTCCCGGTATCGTCCTGCATAAACCCGGCTACGTCATGAACCTGCAGGCCCAGCGGATGCCCGATGCCGTGAGGCATGAACGGCGTGGTGATCCCGGCTTCCAGCATCGCCTCTTCACTGATGTCGTTCACCAGCTTGTGGCGGTGCAGCAGCTTAGCCAGCCGCTGATGGAACTGGATGTGGTAGTCGGTGTAGCGCACGCCGGACTTCATGGTGTCAATAAGCGCCAGTTGCTCTTCGTTGACATCTTTAATCAGGTGAGCAAAGTCGCTGTCACCGTGGGTGGTCCAGGTGCGGGTCAGGTCGGCGGCATAGCCGTTATATTCTGCCCCGGCATCCAGCAGGAAACTGCGGATTTCGGCAGGTACGCGGTGATCCAGCTTGGTGTAGTGCAGCACCGAGGCATGCTCATTGAGCGCTACGATATTGCCATAAGGCACGTCAGTATCGCGGTGGCCGGTTGCCGTCAGATAAGCGATGTTAATATCGAACTCGCTCATACCGGACAGGAAAGCTTCATGCGCAGCACGATGGCCCACGACCGCCGTTTTCTGCGCTTCACGCATGCAGGACAGTTCGTAGTCCGTTTTATAGGCGCGATAGTAATGCAGGTAATCGATAACCCCTTTCGGGTTGATATTGGCTGGCGTGATATCTAGCTGCAAAGCGCGCTCTGGCACCGGGCCAATGTAGCCGATATTGCCGCGAGCGGCAGGCAGTTGGCTACCAATGCCGTCGGCTTTTGGCAGCGCTATCACTTCAATATCATCGGTCCAGAAGGATTCCGGCAGCGGCTCTACGTTATGCCAGTAATCCACCGGCAAATAGAACCACAGCTTCGGCTTATTCACGCCGTCCACCAGCAGCCAGCAGTTTGGTACCTGAGTGACCGGCACCCACGCCTTAAACTGCGGGTTAACTTTAAACGGATAGGCATGGTCATCAAGGAAGACGTTGAACAGCTCCCCGGAGTGAATAAGTAATGCATCAAGGTTAAAACGCGCCAGAACGTTGCGGGTACGCTCCTGTAGCGTTGCCACATGATCTTTGTAAAGCGCGGCCAGTGATTCCATAATTTATCCTTCTGTTTTTGTACCTGTTCGCCACGCATCTTAGCATACCGCACAAACCGTCGAGTTATTTCCGCCGCCTGTGATCGAGTTTGCAAATATTTAAAGAGAAATTTGCATTTCGTTAACATCAATTCCACACTCCGCCTCATCTGGTACGACCAGATCCCATTGCTGGATTCAGGAGACTGACATGCTCTACCAAGGTGAAACCCTACATCTCGACTGGCTGGAAGACGGCATCGCCGAACTGGTGTTTGATGCCCCCGGCTCCGTCAACAAGCTGGATACGGCGACCGTCGCCAGCCTCGGCGAAGCGCTGGCCGTGCTTGAAAAGCAGCCGAACCTCAAAGGCCTGCTGCTGAGCTCCAGCAAGTCCGCCTTTATCGTTGGCGCCGACATTACCGAATTCCTCTCGCTGTTCCTGGTCCCTGCCGAACAGCTGACCCACTGGCTGCAGTTCGCCAACAGCGTGTTTAACCGCCTGGAAGATCTGCCGGTCCCGACCATCGCAGCCGTGAATGGCTATGCGCTGGGCGGCGGATGCGAATGCGTACTGGCGACGGATTACCGCCTCGCCACAGCAGATGCCCGCATTGGCCTGCCGGAAACCAAATTAGGCATTATGCCTGGCTTCGGCGGTTCCGTTCGCCTGCCACGTTTGTTGGGCGCAGATAGCGCGCTTGAAATTATTACCGCAGGCAAAGACGTCGGTGCGGCAGAAGCGCAAAAGCTGGGCCTGGTCGACGGTGTAGTGAAAACCGAAAAGCTGCGCGACGGTGCGCTGGCGATTCTGCGTCAGGCAATCAAAGGCGAACTGGACTGGCAGGCTAAGCGCGAGCCGAAACTGCAGCCGCTGAAACTGAGCAAAATTGAAGCCGGTATGAGCTTCACCATTGCCAAAGGCATGGTGGCGCAGATCGCCGGTAAACATTATCCGGCCCCGATGACCGCGGTAAAAACGATTGAAGCCGCCGCTGGCCTTGGTCGCGATGAAGCTCTGAAGCTGGAAACCCAAAGCTTTGTACCGTTGGCTCGCTCCAATGAAGCCCGCGCGCTGGTCGGTATCTTCCTGAACGATCAGTTTGTTAAAGGTCAGGCGAAAAAGCTCACTAAAGATATCGAAACGCCTAAACACGCGGCCGTACTCGGCGCAGGCATTATGGGCGGCGGGATTGCTTATCAGTCCGCCTGGAAAGGCGTGCCGGTATTAATGAAGGACATTAATGAGAAATCGCTGGCGTTGGGGATTAATGAAGCCAGCAAGCTGCTGAACAAACAACTCGAGCGCGGCAAAATTGACGGCATGAAGCTGGCGCAGGTTATCTCAACCATCCAGCCAACGCTGGAGTATGCAGGGTTTGACCGTGTCGACGTCGTTGTTGAAGCCGTTGTTGAAAACCCGAAAGTGAAAAAAGCGGTACTGGCAGAAACAGAAGATAAGGTTCGTCCTGACGCCGTACTGGCTTCCAACACCTCTACTATCCCTATTAGCGAACTGGCAAGCGTGCTGAAACGCCCGGAAAACTTCTGCGGCATGCACTTCTTTAACCCGGTTCACCGGATGCCGCTGGTTGAAGTCATTCGCGGGGAAAAAACCTCGGACGTGACGATTGCCAAAGTGGTGGCGTGGGCGAGCAAAATGGGCAAAACGCCTATCGTGGTAAACGACTGCCCGGGATTCTTTGTGAACCGCGTGCTGTTCCCCTACTTCGCAGGCTTTAGCCAACTGCTGCGCGACGGCGCAGACTTCCGCCAGATTGATAAAGTGATGGAAAAACAGTTCGGCTGGCCAATGGGCCCGGCTTACCTGCTGGACGTGGTCGGGATTGATACGGCCCATCACGCTCAGGCAGTGATGGCCGCAGGCTTCCCGCAGCGCATGAGCAAAGATTACCGCGACGCGATCGACGTTCTGTTCGATGCCGGGCGCTACGGCCAGAAAACCCAGCAGGGCTTCTACCGCTTTAAAGAAGACAGCAAAGGCAAACCGCGCAAAGAGCAGGACGAAGCTGTCGATAGCCTGCTGGCAGAAGTCAGCCAGCCGAAGCGTAACTTTAGTGACGAAGAAATTATCGCCCGCATGATGATCCCGATGGTCAACGAAGTCGTTCGTTGCCTCGAAGAAGGCGTGATTGCCAGCCCGGCGGAAGCCGATATGGCGCTGGTTTATGGCCTCGGTTTCCCTCCGTTCCACAGCGGTGCCTTCCGCTGGCTGGATACGCTGGGCAGCGCGAAATATTTCGATATGGCGCAGCAGTACCAAAACCTCGGCCCACTGTACGTCGTGCCTGAAGGCCTGAAGGCCAAAGCATCACGCAATGAGCCATACTATCCACCGGTTGAGCCCGCCCGCTCGGCCAGTGACCTGAAAAGCGCCTGAGGAGTGATTATGGAAAAGGTTGTTATCGTTGATGCCATCCGTACGCCGATGGGCCGCTCTAAAGGCGGCGCGTTCCGCAACGTTCGCGCGGAGGATCTGTCGGCGCACCTGATGCGCAGCATTCTGTCCCGCAACCCGGCACTCGAAGCCGCAGCGCTGGATGATATTTACTGGGGCTGCGTGCAGCAAACGCTGGAGCAGGGCTTCAATATTGCACGCAACGCGTCGCTGCTGGCGGAAATCCCTCATTCGGTCCCGGCCACCACGGTGAACCGTCTTTGCGGATCGTCAATGCAGGCGCTGCACGATGCCGCACGCATGATTCAAACCGGTGACGCGCATGCTTGCCTGATTGGTGGCGTGGAGCACATGGGCCACGTGCCGATGAGCCACGGCATTGACTTTCATCCAGGCCTGAGCCGCAACGTGGCAAAAGCCGCCGGCATGATGGGCCTGACGGCTGAAATGCTCTCCCGCCTGCACGGCATCAGCCGTGAAATGCAGGATCAGTTTGCCGCTCGCTCGCATCAACGAGCCTGGGCCGCAACGGAAGCCGGACACTTTAAAGCCGAGATTATGCCTACCAGCGGTCACGATGCCGACGGCGTTCTGAAGCGCTATGACTTCGACGAAGTCATTCGCCCGGAAACCACGGTTGAAGGCCTGGCGGCGCTGAAACCCGCTTTCGACCCGGTCAACGGCACCGTAACCGCAGGCACATCGTCTGCGCTGTCCGATGGCGCATCCGCAATGCTGCTGATGAGTGAATCTCGCGCCAAAGAACTGGGCCTGAAAATCCGCGCTCGCGTGCGTTCTATGGCCGTCGTCGGCTGCGATCCGTCCATCATGGGCTACGGTCCGGTTCCGGCATCAAGGCTGGCGCTGAAAAAAGCAGGCCTGACGGCTCAGGATATCGACCTGTTTGAAATGAACGAAGCGTTTGCCGCTCAGATCCTGCCGTGTATTAAAGATCTGGGGCTGATGGATAAGATCGACGAGAAGATCAACCTGAACGGTGGCGCGATCGCGCTGGGTCACCCGCTTGGCTGCTCCGGCTCACGCATCAGCACCACGCTTATCAACCTGATGGAGCGACGCGACGCGCAGTTTGGCCTGGCCACGATGTGTATCGGTCTGGGTCAGGGCATCGCGACCGTATTTGAACGCGTTTAATAAAAAACGAAACTGGGTTTAGTTGCCGTGTTTCCCGCCTGTCAGGGGCGGGTTTTTTTATTTATTCGGCATAAAAAAACCACCGACGATGCGGTGGCTTATTCTGACGACGGACGGCCTTAGATAAAGGAGAACGCGTCGCCGAACATGTGATCAACCAGTGCACCGCGCTCGTTGCAGAACAGGTCACGGGCGATTTTCGCCATTTCGAAACGGCCGGCGATATAAATATCGTGCCCGCTCAGTGAACTGTAATCCTGCATAACGGCGGTCAGTACTGTCCCGCTACGCCCGCGCCAGCCTTCTTCCGGCTGCTCAACCACGGCTTCAACACGGAGATTCTGGTGCTGTAAGGTCAGCCCTTCAAGCTCGGCCAGATCGTAAAGATGCTTCTCTTCACGACCGCCCCAGTAAATGGCAATTTCACGCTGCGGATTACGCGCCAGCGCCGTCAGCAGAATGGAGCGAACGTAAGAGAACCCCGTTCCCCCGGCAATCAGAATGAGCGGGCGGTCTTCATCTTCACGCAGCCAGGCATCGCCGTGTGGCATATCAACCACAATTTCCTGCTCTTTCAGAATACGGTCCATGACCGCCATGGCGTAGAGGTTGAGCTCTGAGGCACCGATGTGCAGCTCAATGAACTCATGCTCGCTCGGCGTGGATGCCATAGAGAACGGGCGCTTATCCCGCTCGTCCATCACCACCATCAAATACTGCCCGGCCTGGAATGAGAAATCGCCTTCCGGCAGCAATCGAACGCGATACACCGTGTCGGTTATCGCTTCTACCGAGTTCACTTTACAGCTTAAGGTTGTCATGCGTCCCCTCTGTCGGGTCAATAATGCTAAACCGTAAAGGTCGCCGCTCAGGCGCCTTTGTCGTTATCAAAAATAGCCAGTTCATCCCAGATTGCATCAATACGCGCGCATACCTCAACATCTTTCTTGATTGGGCGCCCCCATTCACGCTGGGTTTCGCCCGGCCATTTATTGGTGGCGTCCAGTCCCATTTTAGAGCCCAACCCGGAAACCGGGGAGGCAAAGTCCAGATAGTCTATCGGTGTGTTATCCACCAGTACCGTATCACGGGACGGATCCATGCGAGTAGTGATCGCCCAGATAACATCGTTCCAGTCGCGCGCATTCACATCGTCATCGCACACGATAACGAATTTGGTGTACATAAACTGGCGCAGGAAGGACCACACGCCCATCATCACTCGCTTAGCATGCCCGGCGTACTGCTTTTTAATCGTCACCACCGCCAGCCGGTATGAACACCCTTCCGGCGGCAGGTAGAAATCGATAATTTCCGGGAACTGCTTTTGCAGGATAGGCACCAGCACTTCATTGAGCGCGACGCCCAGCACCGCTGGTTCATCCGGCGGGCGACCGGTATACGTTGAATGATAAATCGCATCCTGCCGCTGGGTAACGTGAGTCACGGTAAACACCGGGAAGCTGTCGACTTCATTGTAGTAACCCGTGTGGTCACCGTAAGGACCTTCCGGCGCCATTTCGCCAGGCTCAATGTAGCCTTCGAGAACGATTTCCGCGCCCGCTGGCACCTCAAGATCGTTGGAGATACACTTAACGACCTCGGTTTTTGTGCCACGCAACAGCCCGGCAAAGGCGTATTCTGAAAGCGTGTCAGGCACCGGCGTCACGGCACCAAGAATGGTTGCCGGGTCGGCGCCCAACGCTACGGAAACAGGAAAACGTTCGCCCGGGTGAGCCTCACACCACTCCTGGAAGTCAAGGGCACCACCACGGTGGGATAACCAGCGCATAATGAGCTTATTCTTGCCAATCAGCTGCTGGCGGTAAATACCCAGATTTTGGCGCTCTTTATGCGGGCCACGGGTCACCGTTAGGCCCCAGGTAATCAGCGGAGCGACGTCCTCCGGCCAGCAACGCATAATTGGAATACGATTCAGGTCGACTTCATCACCTTCCCAAATCTGCTCCTGACAAGGCGCGTTACGCAGACGTTTGGTTGGCATATTCAGAACTTGTTTAAACTGCGGCAGCTTATCAAACAGGTCACGAAAACCTTTTGGTGGCTCCGGCTCTTTGAGGAAAGCCAGCAGTTTTCCGACTTCACGTAAGGCGGTGACATCCTCCTGCCCCATGCCCATTGCCACGCGTTTCGGCGTTCCAAACAGGTTGCACAGCACCGGCATGGTGTAGCCTTTCGGATTTTCAAACAGCAGCGCCGGGCCACCGGCTCGCAGAGTGCGATCGGCAATTTCGGTCATTTCCAGATTCGGATCGACGGGCAATGCGATACGTTTGAGTTCGCCCTGCTGCTCTAGCAGCGCAAGAAATTCGCGTAGGTCGTGGTATTTCATGCAATTTATCATGACGTCGGATTTTGCCACCATTATACGGACTTCACTGCCGCCATGCTGTATTTTTGTTAAATTAGCGTGAAGCTGGCCGCCTACTCCCATCCCGGACCTGGTTATACTGAAGCTGTCTATCTCTGGGGAAGTCGTTTTGGTATTCTGACGTGCTCAAGCGGATGAAAAGAGAAATTATGGAATCCTGGTATCTTCTGTACTGTAAACGTGGCCAATTACTGCGCGCAAAAGAACATCTTGAGCGCCAGACGGTAAATTGCCTTACGCCAATGATCGCGCTGGAAAAAATAGTGCGTGGCAAAAGAACTACGGTCAGTGAGCCCCTGTTCCCTAATTATATGTTTGTTAAGTTCGACCCGGAATTCATTCATACCACCACAATCCATTCAACTCGTGGCGTCAGTCATTTCGTGCGCTTCGGCGCCCAGCCGGCAACGGTTCCGGAGAAGGTGATTGGCGAACTGGTGCACTACCAGGATGAGAATATCACCGATCCTGAGACACCTTATGCGGGTGACAACGTGGTCATCACCGAAGGCGCCTTCGAAGGGCTCCAGGCAATCTTCGCCGAGCCAGACGGTGAAGCGCGCTCAATGTTACTGCTTAATTTATTGAACAAGCAGGTGCGGCAAAGCGTCAGGAATACCGACTTCCGTAAGGTTTAATACAAAAAGGCCAGCAAATGCTGGCCTTTTTAGTTTGGTGACAAACAGCGGAAAACGCGGTTTTCAGCTGTTTGGGGCAAACCAGAGAACATCATTCATTGTTTTTATCAGGCCTGGGTTACGGCTTTTAAGGATAATGGACCGCGTCAGAACCTGAAAGGCCAGCAAATGCTGGCCTTTGAATAACGTCAATGCGACTAGCGCTGCATCTGCTCGTCGTGCAGCCACTGGGCGACACGTTTTGAGAAATACGTCAGCACGCCATCGGCTCCGGCACGCTTAAAGCACATCAGCGATTCCATAATTGCAGGTTTCTCTGCCAGCCAGCCGTTCTGAATAGCCGCCATGTGCATGGCATATTCACCGGACACCTGGTAGGCAAAGGTCGGTACGCCAAAGGTATCTTTCACCCGACGAACAACGTCAAGGTAAGGCATCCCTGGTTTCACCATCACCATATCAGCCCCTTCCTGCAGGTCCTGCGCCACTTCCTGCAGCGCTTCATCGCTGTTGGCAGGGTCCATCTGATAAGTCTTCTTGTTGCCACCTTTCAGGTTACCCGATGAACCAATTGCATCACGGAACGGTCCGTAGTAGCAGGAAGCGTATTTTGCCGCATAAGACATAATCTGGGTATTCACGAAGCCATCCGCTTCCAGATGATCGCGGATCGCGCCAATACGTCCGTCCATCATGTCGCTGGGCGCAACGATTTCTGCGCCAGCTTCAGCATGAGATAACGCCTGGCGAACCAGAATTTCGCGTGTCACGTCGTTCATAACATAACCATCGGCATCAATAACGCCGTCCTGGCCGTGCGTGGTATACGGATCCAACGCGACGTCGGTCAGCAAGCCAAGCTCAGGAACCGCATCTTTAAGTGCACGCACGGCACGCTGCACCAGCCCGTTAGGGTTATATGCTTCCTCTGCATGCAGAGATTTACCATCGCTTTCGATAACCGGGAACAAAGAGAGCACCGGCACACCCAGCTTCGCGACCGCCTCTGCTTCTTTCAGCAGCCGATCGATAGTCATGCGATAAACGCCCGGCATTGACGGCACTTCCTGCTGCTGGTTGTGGCCTTCCATGACAAACACAGGGTAGATGAGGTCGTTTACCGTGAGTTGGTTTTCAGCCACAAGGCGGCGGCTGAAGTCATGGCGGCGTACGCGACGCATACGACGACCGGGAAACGTACCGGGAAATGCATAGCTCATTTAACTTTCTCCTGATTAAAACCCAGTCGGAATAACCGACGAGCGTTGTCATCTGTTACCTGCGCAAGCCAGGCCGGGTCTTCACCTCGCCATTCAGCTACCTTATTCAGGATATGGGGCAGATAACAGGGTTCGTTGCGGCGGGACGCAGGTTTTGGTTGTAGATCCCGGGGCAACAAATAGGGTGCATCGGTTTCCAGCAGCAACTGCTGAGCGGGAATTACCGGAAGTAACTCTTTTAAGGCCAGCCCGCGACGCTCATCGCAAACCCAGCCGGTAATGCCGATAAACAGTCCGCGCAGCAGGCAGTCGCGCGCTTCGGCTTCAGTGCCGGTAAAACAGTGCAGCACCACGCCAGGCAGTTGCTCAAGCCATGGATCCAATAGTGCCAGGAAACGCTCATGTGCATCGCGACAGTGTAAAAATACAGGCATCATTAGCTCAGCGGCCAACGCCAACTGCGCGGTAAAAGCGCGTTCCTGCTCGGCCGGGGTAGAAAAGTTGCGGTTAAAATCAAGGCCGCATTCGCCTATGGCGACGACCTGAGGTGCTGCGGCTAACTGGCGGATGGCGTCCGCTGTTGCGTCATTCCACTGGCTGGCATAGTGCGGATGTACCCCCGCCGTCGACCAGCAGTTGTCATACTGCTGCGCCATGAGCAACGCGTGTTCACTTTCATGGAGGTTGGTACCGGTCAACATCATGCCGCTCAGGCCAGCCTGCCACGCTCGCGTGACCACTTCCGCATGGTCTTTCGCGAATTGCGAACTGGTTAGATTCACGCCAATATCAAACATCTCACCCTCCAAACGACAACCGCCCCTGAGGGCGGTTATTTAGTTACTGCTCTTTTTCAGAGCGCGTTTCTTCAGGTTCAGACTCATCATCTTCATCGCCATTACGCCCTTTACCGACGTAGAAGCGGGAGAAGAAGACGCCAACCTCAAACAGGCAGTACATTGGCACCGCCAGAAGGGTTTGCGAGAAAACATCCGGCGGCGTCAACAGCATGCCGACAACAAAAGCGCCCACCAGAATATAAGGACGTTTCTGTTTCAGCGACTCCGGTGTCGTCACGCCCATCCAGCACAGCAGAATAATGGCGACGGGCACTTCAAACGCCACGCCAAAGGCCATAAAGAGCGACATCACGAAGTCGAGATATTTCGTTATATCCGTTGACACCACCACCCCTATTGGCGCGGTTTTCGTCAGGAAGCCAAACGCGAGCGGGAAGACAACAAAGTAAGCAAAAGCAATGCCGATATAAAATAGCAGCGTGCTGGAGAACAGCAGCGGCATCACCATTTTACGCTCATGCTTGTACAGCGCAGGCGCGATAAAGGCCCAAATCTGGTAGAGAATGACCGGCGCTGCCAGGAACACCGAAACGTAAATCGTTAATTTAATCGGCGTAAAAAACGGTGATGCGACATCGGTCGCAATCATCGTTGACCCCAACGGCATGTGTTTTATCAGCGGTGCAGAGACTACCTGATAGATGTCGTTGGCGAAATAAACCAGCGCCAGGAAAATTACCAGCACGGCGATCATGCTGTTCAGCAGGCGCTTACGCAGCTCAATCAGGTGGCTGATGAGCGGTTGGGTATCTTCAACAGCCATGGTTACGATTTTTCACTCGGAGATTGCGTTGAGGTCGTGACGGGTGCAGCTTCAGACGCGGGTTTCACCTGCTGTTCAATAACAGGTTCCGGTCCCCCCCCCTGCGAGGCGGCTTGTTCCTGAGGAGCGACATCAGGCGAGCTGGCCTGATGCGCAGCGCTGGCAGGCGTCACGCCTTCATGGCTTTGCAGCTCATCCTTCACCAGAGGGTTATGGATGGTATGCGCCTCGTCACTGTTCTTTTCGGGATCGTTCTGGGTATACGAACGTTTCATCGACTCGGCGGCCTGGCGCAGTTCGTCCATTGACGCCTTTAGTTCTGGCGTCAAATTATCCATACTGGCTTTCTCGACCTTTTTCAGGCTGTCCTGCAGCTCCTGCAGCTTCAGTTCCTGAGCGAGTTCGTTCTGCACCGTGGTGGCGAGAGAGCGCAGCGCGCGTACCCAACCAACAACTGTTTTTACCGCCACCGGTAAGCGCTGCGGGCCCAGAACAATCAGGCCAATCACAAACACCAGCAGCAGTTCGCCGAAACCAATGTCGAACACGGTTTATACCTGCTCTTTGTCGTTGCTTTTCGCTTCGTCTTTTTTCACGTCGCTCGGTTTTTCAGAGAGGGATTTCGCTGTGAAATCAGCATCCTTCTCACCCTTTTCTTTCTCTTTACTGTCATCGTCACCCATGGCTTTTTTGAAGCCTTTAATGGACGCCCCAAGATCTGAACCTAAAGAGCCCAGCTTCTTGGTGCCAAACAATAAAACAACGATAACGACAATGATTAGCAATTGTGGCCAACTGATGCCCATACCTACTCCTGAATAAAGATGTTAAGGCAATGAGAACCGCTATTATACGGCAATCACCCGTTAATTCCGATTAAAGTTCAGGCAGTACGCCGCCAGCCAATGAGCCAAACAACGATTCCACCCGCCATCAACCAGGCAGGCATAAAGTCCCACTCAGGTTTGTTGATCAGCAGCAGCGTGCCACTCAATATGAGCGTGGCACCCATGCCGAACAGATAACGCGACTGTCCCTGCCGCACGTGATGAACTTGCAGGTCGCGCTGAATTTTATCAACGCTCTGCTGTAATTGCTTGCCCTGGCGCAAACTGTTGTACACCAGTTCCGGCAATTCCGGCATTTTTTCCACCCAGAAGGGGGCTTTTTCTTTAAAAGCTCGAACCAGGGCAGGGATACCAACCTGATCTTTGATCCAACTTTCAAGGAAAGGTTTCGCCGTTTTCCACAAATCAAGCTGCGGATAGAGCTGACGACCAACCCCTTCGACGTATAAAAGGGTCTTTTGCAGTAAAACCAGCTGTGGCTGCACTTCCATATTGAAACGGCGCGCGGTATTAAACAGGTTCAGCAGCACGTGGCCGAAGGAGATTTCAGCCAGCGGCTTCTCGAAAATAGGCTCGCAGACGGTGCGAATGGCAAACTCAAACTCTTCGACGTTAGTGTCCGGCGGTACCCAGCCGGAATCCACATGCAGCTCGGCGACTTTGCGGTAGTCACGGTTGAAGAAGGCGATAAAGTTTTCTGCCAGATAGCGCTTATCGTCTTTGTTCAGTGAGCCCACAATGCCGCAGTCGATGCCAATGTATTGCGGATCTTCCGGGCGATCGTAGCTCACGAAAATATTGCCCGGGTGCATATCGGCATGGAAGAAACTGTCGCGGAAGACCTGCGTAAAGAAGACCTGCACGCCACGCTCGGCAAGAAGCTTCATATTTGTGCCCTGAGCTTCCAGCGCGACGGTGTCGGACACGGGAATACCGTAAATTCGTTCCATCACCATCATATTTTCACTGCAATAGTCCGAATAAACTTCCGGCACATATAGCATCGGGCTGTTTTCAAAGTTGCGACGTAGCTGGATGGCATTGGCAGCTTCACGCAGCAGGTTTAGCTCGTCAATCAGCGTCTTTTCGTACTCACGCACCACTTCCAGCGGACGTAAACGACGACCATCAGGCAGCAAACGAGGCACCCAGCGGGCAAGGCGATAGATGAGCTTCATATCAGCCTTAATCACCGGAAGGATGTCCGGCCGAATAACCTTAATCACGACCTCTTTGCCGCTCGCTTTCAGCCGGGCGGTGTGCACCTGAGCGATAGATGCAGAGGCCAGAGGTTTGATTTCAAAGTCATCGAACCAGCTTTCAACCGGGATGCCGCCCATCGCCAGCTCAATTTGCTTTTTCGCCAGCGCACCGTCAAAAGGCGCAACTCTGTCCTGCAGCATCGCCAGCTGATCGGCAATCACCGGCGGGAAGAGATCCCGGCGGGTGGAAAGCATCTGGCCGAATTTAATCCATACCGGCCCCAGTTCCTGCAGCGCAAGGCGAAGACGTTCCCCCAATGGCTTCTCACGATGACGGTTAGGCATCCAGAACAGACAGCGCCGCCAAATGCGCAGCGGCAGCGTAATACGAATTTTAGGGATTAACTCATCGAGGCCATAGCTGAGGAAGGTACGGACAATGAAATAAAGGCGACGAAGTTCTCCTGGCGTCATTTGCCCTCCAGCTTATCCAACCGGTCGCTGAGCGTGGCCACCGAGCGAGCGAGCGCTTCGGTTTCCTCTGCAAACCAAGCCACCTCCAGTGAACCAGGAGCAACGCGCCACTCTTCAGTGAGCGCTTCGCCGAGGTACTGCTGATTGCGGATAAATCCTTTTTTCAACAGGCTCCCCCCGCTGCGAACGACTTTACTGATGCTTTCCGAGGCAATATCACCAATATAAGGCGCCAGTAATTCTGCCGGGTCAAACTCCGCGAGATCCATCAGGGATGCCAGATTTTGTACAACCTGAATGTCACCTTCGACTTCCAGCTCGCCGCTACGGATAAGCGCAGTGAGCTGCTGGCGGTCCCGCAGCTTTGGTAATACACCAATGCGCGTCGTAACATTACAGTCCGCCTCACCTTCCCACTGGCTCAGGACATCCAGATGCTGTTCACTGAACACCAGCACCAGCGGTGCGGAAAACTCTTTCAGGCTAACACGTAGCGTTTTGCCCTGCAGGCGCTGACGCGCAGATTTCAGACTACGGTCGCGCCAGAGGAAGGTGTTCAACACACCTTCAATTCCGGCAGTCATAAGCGGCATAAATGGCATCGCGACTCCCTGGTTAAAATTTATAGCCACGGTGCAGGGCGACGATCCCACCGGTCATATTGTAATAGGTGGTGTTTTCAAACCCTGCGTCTTCCATCATCCCTTTTAGCGTCTCCTGATCCGGATGCATGCGGATGGATTCTGCCAGGTAGCGGTAGCTTTCGCCATCCTGAGCCACCATTTCACCAATGCGCGGCAAAATGTGGAAGGAGTAGGCGTCGTAGGCTTTGTTCAACGGCTCGAAAGCCGGTTTGGAAAACTCAAGCACCAGCAGGCGGCCACCAGGCTTGAGGACGCGGAACATTGAGCGCAGCGCGGCGTCTTTATCTGTGACATTGCGCAGGCCAAATGAAATGGTGATGCAGTCAAAGGTGTTATCGGGGAACGGCAGCGCTTCGGCGTTGGCCTGCACGTATCTCACGTTCCCAACAATGCCGATGTTGCGTAGCTTTTCGCGCCCCATTTTCAGCATTGAGTCATTGATGTCCGCCAGCACCACTTCACCGGTTTCACCCACCAGGCGAGAGAATTTCGCCGTCAGATCGCCCGTGCCGCCCGCAAGGTCCAGCACGCGCTGGCCGCGACGTACGCCGCTACAGTCAATCGTGTAACGTTTCCACAACCGGTGGATACCAAAAGACATCAGGTCGTTCATTACGTCGTACTTCGCCGCAACAGAGTGGAACACGTTCGCCACCATATCGACCTTCTGCTCTTTTGCTACGGTACGGAAGCCAAAGTGCGTTGTTTCCTGGGATCCGGACTCCTGGGATTCATCAACCATCTCAATGCCTGCTTAATCAAGAAAATGTTCGGGAAGTGTAACAGAATGGGCGCGAAAGCCCTATGATTCAACCGTGCGGCTAAACCTTAGCTCAACGCCCTTCTCCTGAACGTTGTGAAGCAAATTCATCAAATTCAGGCGCTGATTCTGCGCTCTCGTGGCCCAGCCGTGCGGAATCATCTTCATCTTCCTGATGAGCACGTTCGACCAGATCTGGATTAATCTCACGCTTCACTTCTACCCCAAGCCCGCGAAATGCCTCAGCCTGAACCAGAATATTTCCACGCCCCGACGAAAGCTTTTTCATCGCCTGGCGGTAGTTATCTTGTGCCTTATCGAGGCTTTGGCCAATCGCGGACATATCATCCACGAACAGGCGCATTTTGTCGTACAGACGCCCAGCGCGCTCGGCGATTTGCTGGGCGTTACGGCTTTGATGCTCATAGCGCCACAAATTGGCAATGGTACGCAGCGCCACTAGCAGCGTCGTCGGGCTCACCAGCATAATGTTGTTTTTCAGCGCTTCACTAATCAGCTCGGGCTGGCGGTCGATTGCCAGCAAGAAGGCGGGTTCAACCGGGATGAACATCAGCACGTAGTCCAGCGAACGCAGGCCCGGCAGTTGCTGGTAATCCTTACGGCCCAGAAGGCGAATATGGCTGCGGATAGCGGCAATATGCTCATTCAGCGCGCTTTCACGCGTGAGTTCATCTTCACCGTTGAAGTAGCGCTCATAGGCCACCAGCGTCATTTTCGCGTCGATAACAACGTCTTTGCCCTGCGGCAGGCGAACAATGACGTCCGGCTGCATACGGCTGTTGTTTTCAAGCTGGATGTTCACCTGAGTCTGGTATTCATGACCTTCGCGCAGGCCAGAAGCTTCAAGCACGCGGGTTAACACCACTTCCCCCCAGTTACCCTGGGTTTTGTTGTCACCCTTCAGCGCTTTGGTGAGGTTCAGCGCCTCTTGCGCCATATGGGCGTTGAGCTGCTGCAGGTTGCGGATTTCGTGCGTTAGCGTATGGCGCTCGCGCGCCTCCTGGCCAAAACTCTCCTGGACCTGGCGACGGAAGCCGTCGAGCTGTTCGCGAAGTGGCGAAAGGAGCACATTCAGGCTTTGGCGGTTCTGCTCTTCCACCTTACGCCCGCTCTGCTCAAAAATACGGTTTGCCAGATTCTCAAACTGCTCGTTCAGGCGCTGCTCGCTGTTGAGCATTTGACGATGCTTGTCTTCGGCATTGAGCCGGGTTTGCTCCAACAGGGTGGTCAGTTCACGGATATCCGCCTCCTGCCCGCTATTGATTTCCATCTGGGTGCGGACTTCACGGTTAAGCTGCTCGCACTCTTCCCGCCAGTGCTGACTTTGCTGAAGCTCCTGGCGCGCGGCGGCAAGCTCCCCGTAGATTTCACGCTGTTCTTCGTGCAAAGCCGCCAGCCGCTGAGCCGCACGCAGGCTGGCAATAAGCCAGCCGGTCAGTAAGCCCACCAGCCCAATGCCCAGCCCAAACAACAGTGAAATATCCATGCTTCCCCCAAAACGATACCAACAGCGGCAAGATAAAATTCTGCTGTATAAATGTCCAGATGAAAAGGAATTTTCCGGAAGGCGCTACGCAAAGCATAAAAAAAGCCGGCGAGCGCCGGCTTCGAATTGAAAACAGGGAAAACTACAGCAGGCGACGGGCCGCCTCGACCACGATTTTCACCGCGTGGCTTTCCGTTTTCTTCATGGTTTCCGCGTTAGGGATCTCTTGCTGGGTACGGTTCACGATAACCCCGGCAACCATACCCGCACGCAGGCCCTGGCTGGAGCACATGGTCAGCAGCGTGGCGGATTCCATTTCATAGTTCATCACGCCCATCTCCTGCCACTCTTTCATCGAGCCCTTGAAGCGGCTAACGACGCGGCCGGACAGCGTGTCGTAACGCTCCTGCCCCGGGTAGAAGGTGTCTGAAGAGGCGGTTACGCCAATGTGGGTCGTGGCGCCTACGGCTTTTGCCGCCTCGACCAGCGCGGTGGTACAAGCGAAGTCTGCTACAGCCGGATATTCCATTGGCGCGAAGTGCAGGCTGGCCCCGTCAAGGCGAACGGATGCGGTAGTCACCAGCACGTCGCCCACGTTGATGTTCGGCTGAATCGCCCCGGTAGTCCCGACGCGCAGGAAAGTACGGATGCCAAGCTGCGCCAGTTCTTCAACCGCAATAGAAGTAGAGGGGCCACCGATGCCGGTAGAGCAGATGATAACCGGCTTACCGTCCAGCTCAGCACGCCAGGAAGTGAATTCACGATGGGAAGCCAGCTTAACCGGCTTGTCCATCAGCGCGGCGATTTTTTCCACACGCTCAGGATCGCCAGGGACGATGGCGAGCGTAGCCCCTTGCAGGTCATTTTTAGTGAGGCCGAGATGGAAAACATCAGACTTGGACATAACAAACTCCTCTGTTGAGTAGGTTTCAGGAGAAGCAAAGCGACACTTTACAGAACCCCTGAGCATAATTTCGTGATGACGCTCACTTTGAATGAAACAAATTACATTATCCGTATTCATATAAGTGACCAAAGTCACATATACAAATCGATCGGGCTATTTTTTGAACTTCATCTGCGTTTTTTGGCGACCAGATTTGTTACTAATCCTGGCTATAGTTATCACACTGCGCTAATGCTGGTTCGGAGAAAACCATGAAACAAAAGCAAACAACACATAACACACCGGGCGAAGGCTTCGCACCGGCGGCCTCACCCATCGCTTCCACCACCGTGTTAACACCGGACGATGCCATTGTTTCCGGGGAAACGTCCATTCCAAGCCAGGGCGACAATATGCCGGCTTATCACGCGCGGCCTAAAAATGCCGATGGGCCGCTTCCTGTGGTTATCGTCGTTCAGGAGATTTTTGGCGTACATGAACATATCCGCGATCTTTGCCGCCGACTGGCGCTTGAAGGGTATCTGGCCATCGCGCCAGAACTTTACTTTCGCCAGGGCGAACCGGGAGACTTCGCCGATATCCCAACGTTGCTGAGCGGGCTGGTTTCAAAAGTGCCGGACAATCAGATACTGGGCGACCTTGACCATGTGGCCAGTTGGGCTTCCCGTAACGGAGGCGACGCGCATCGCCTGATGGTGACCGGTTTTTGCTGGGGCGGGCGCATTGCCTGGCTGTATGCCGCGCACAATCCACAGCTTAAAGCCGCGGTGGCGTGGTACGGCAAGCTGGTAGGAGACAAAACATTAAACTCTCCGCATCATCCCGTAGATATCGCCGTCAACCTTAATGCCCCGGTGCTCGGCCTATATGGCGGCCAGGATACCGGGATTTCTCAGGAAAGCGTCGAGACGATGCGCCAGGCGCTGCGAGCGGCAAATGCCAATGCGGAAATCATTGTCTACCCGGAAGCCGGCCATGCTTTTAACGCAGATTACCGCCCGAGTTATCATGAAGAGTCGGCCAAAGACGGCTGGGAAAGGATGCTGGCCTGGTTTAAGCGGTATGGCGTGAGGAAATAACGCCTGTCGGATGCCTGTGGCCTGCACACTATGACGGGCCGTGGTATAGGCGGCTACGTCACATTTTTGACTGATTCAGATATTTCTCGCAATTTTCCACGAGTAAAATTAATTTAAGGAGTATGACGAAGTTTTGACCAATGGATGAGGTCTCGCATGATACGGGAAATGAACGATATAGATCGAGGCGGGTTAAGAAGGTTAACGCTCGGTGAGGTTAACCTGGCCCGCACACTCTACGCTTTCACCCTCCGCTATAACGAAGTTTGGATCCACCGCAGCAGCTACCTACCGTTTAATCTACAAAATAACAATTATGCCATGTCACCAAACGGCGAATTTTACTTTCAGGAAGGAACTTATGAACCTTATTTTTCGCACCCGTATTTAAATAATGATCGCGTGGGCGGACAACATCTATTTTTACATGAAATGATGCATGTCTGGCAGCACCAGAAGGGAATGATGGTGAGAATGCGAGGCTTGTTCTCTTGGGCTGTCGATTACAACTACACGCTAGATAAAGCCTCTCTTTTAGACTACGGGTTGGAGCAGCAAGCTGCAATGGTCACTGATTATTGGCTGCTTAAAACGTATGTATTCGGCAATCGCTCGGATTTGTATCGCCTCAAAGATTACGATCCTTCTGAGTCTACCCTTAGCCTCATGGCCCGCTATGAGAAGGTGCTGGGGAGGTTTCCGCATTGAAACGATTATTACTCATCTCTGTCTTGTCCACGCTGGCTGGATGTGGCGCAGGAGACCGGGTGCCCCCGTGGCGTAGTTTTCTCATCATGCACGATTTACTTTGCTTCTCCGTCAATAAGTCTGACGTCCTAAGCCGCTACGGCATCTATTCAGAACAGGGCAGAGACTACAAGATATTAGCGGAGAGGTCGCGTGTAACGCTCTCCTATCCTGAATCCTGCCTAAAAGTGCCGCTGACACCGGGCTACATCTATGCGACGTCATACACGCTGAACGGAGAGAACTACCGCTACAATTTTTTTATCGACAAAAACGGAAAAATACTAAGCACAAAAGCAGGAGAGCGATAATGTCATTACCAACCTACGTGTACATTTACGATGAGAACGGGCAACAAATTAAAGGCAGTTGCCTGTCGTTGGGCCGTGAGGACGCGATAGAAATCATGAATAGCGGTTAGAGCATGTACCAGGTGACTTGTTCAAGTACTGGTAAACTTATTATCGAGTGGTTTTACATCGACGGGAATATTAAATATGACGATGACTGGAGTCGCCCGGTTGGCTACAATCGCCAACAGCAGCAAAAACGAATCACTACCGCAGTGATTGGCTACTTTAGCCACTCACTAAGCGCCTCATAAATTGCCTTTTTGTCGGCCCCCCAACAGTCAGCAGCTCCAGTATATTTTGATATTCCCGGCATAAAGAATCGCAACAGCGTATGGGAGTAACCAGCTACCCTGTGAAAAGACGGAGACTCTCGCCTCCGTGACTAGCATCAAGCACTACGCAGGTTCTGTGCCGCCTGGACCATGTTCGCCAACGCCGCACGAGTTTCTGGCCATCCGCGCGTTTTCAGGCCGCAATCCGGGTTAACCCACAGGCGCTCTGCCGGTACGGACTCCGCGGCTTTCTTCAGTAGCGCTTCAATCCACTCAACATCTGGAACGTTTGGGGAATGGATGTCGTACACGCCCGGCCCGATTTCGTTCGGGTATTCGAACTCTTTGAACGACTCCAGCAGATCCATATCGGAACGAGAGGTCTCGATGGTTATCACGTCTGCATCCAACGCCGCGATAGAGTCCATGATGTCGTTGAATTCGCAGTAGCACATATGGGTGTGGATCTGGGTGTCGTCACGCACCACGGCGGCGTTCAGGCGGAAGGCCTCAACGCCCCACGCCAGATAAGCCTGCCAGTCGGACTGACGCAGCGGTAAACCTTCACGCAGAGCGGGTTCATCAATCTGGATGATACCGATACCTGCGGCTTCCAAATCCGCCACTTCATCACGCAGGGCCAGAGCAATCTGCTTCGCGATAGTCTCACGGGAAACATCTTCGCGCGGGAAGGACCAGCAAAGAATTGTCACCGGGCCCGTCAGCATACCTTTAACCGGTTTGTCGGTAAGAGACTGCGCGTATTTCGCCCACTCAACGGTGATCGGCTCAGGGCGACTGATATCGCCAATAACAATCGGCGGCTTCACACAGCGAGAACCGTAGCTTTGCACCCAACCGTTCTGAGTAAAGACGAAACCATCCAGATGCTCGCCGAAGTATTCCACCATGTCGTTACGCTCGGCTTCGCCGTGCACCAGCACGTCCAGGCCCAGACGCTCCTGCTCGGCAATCGCCTGTTTAATGTGTTCGGCGATGCCGGTGCGGTAGTTGTTGGCATCCAGCTTCCCTTTCTTGAAGTCCAGGCGCAGGCCACGGATTTCGGTCGTTTGCGGGAAGGAGCCGATGGTCGTCGTTGGCCACGCCGGCAGATTGAAACGTTCACGCTGTGCCGCCGCACGCGCGGTATAGGAACTCTGGCGCTGGCTGTCCTGCGCGGTGATTTTCGCCAGGCGTTCGCCCACTGCGGCATTGTGCACGCGCTTAGACTGACGGCGAGCCTGAATCGGCGCACTCCATTCGGCAATTTTCGCAGTATCGCCGCTGTTCAGCGCTTCGGTCAGTAAGGACAGCTCGGCACACTTCTGCAGGGCAAAGGCAAACCAGCTTTTAACTTCAGCATCCAGACGAGTCTCTACGCTCAGGTCAATTGGGCTGTGCAGCAGGGAGCAGGAAGAGGCTACCCACAGCTCACGTTTACCCCCCAGGTCTTTCAGTTGAGCATATTTCTCAGTCAGGTCGGCACGCCATACGTTACGGCCGTTGATCACGCCCGCAGACAGCAGCCAGTTTGCAGGCAGCTTCTGATGAATCTCTTTCACATCATCTTTGCCGTGAACAAAGTCTACGTGCAGGCCCTGTACCGGCAGCGCAGTGATGGTCTCCAGGTTCGGGCCAACGCCTTCAAAGTAGGTGGTCAGCAACAGCTTAACCTGGCCGGTCAACGCGTCGTAAGCTGGTTTGAACGCATCAAGCCACGCCTTTGGCAGCTCCAGAACCAGCGCAGGCTCGTCGATCTGCACCCATTCAACGCCGCGTTTCGCCAGCTCGGCCAGAACCTGCTGGTAAACCGGCAGAATGTCTTTCAGCAGGCTCAGGCGGTCAAACTGCTCGCCCTTCACTTTGCCCAGCCACAGGTAAGTCACCGGCCCCAGCAGGACAGGTTTCACCTTGTGGCCCAGCGCCAGCGCTTCGTCGATTTCTTCCAGCAGCTGAGTCCAGGTCAGTTTGAACTGCTGACCCTTGGTAAATTCCGGCACCATGTAGTGGTAGTTGGTATTGAACCATTTGGTCATTTCTGCGGCGGCGGCAGGCTCGCCGGTTGGCGCACGACCACGACCGATGCGGAACAGCGTATCGATATCGACGCTGCCGTCTTTGTTCTGATGACGAGCCGGCACGTTACCGAGCAGCAGGCTGGTGGTCAGAACATGGTCGTACCAGGCAAAGTCGCCCACCGGCAGTAATTCAACGCCGGCCTGTTTTTGTTGGTCCCAGTGGCGGGCGCGCAGCTCGCGGCCAACCGCCAGTAATTCTTCACGGGAGGTACTCCCTGCCCAGTAGCTTTCCTGTGCTTTTTTCAACTCGCGCTTAAGGCCGACGCGAGGGAACCCCAGGGTGTGATTATGGATTGTCATGGTCTTTCCTCTATTCGGTGCGATGTATTTAGACGTCCAGATGTTTACACTTCTATAATCCGCAGGTACTGTATATTCCTCAAGCGCAATTTGTTCATGCCGAAGTGAAGGACTTTCATGATCGAGATTAAACACCTGCGGACGCTGCAAGCGTTACGAAACTGTGGCTCACTGGCCGCAGCGGCCGCCGCACTGCATCAGACCCAGTCGGCCCTCTCCCACCAGTTCAGCGATCTGGAGCAACGGCTTGGCTTCCGCCTGTTTATCCGTAAAAGTCAGCCGCTTCGCTTCACGCCACAGGGGGAGATCCTGCTGCAGCTTGCCGAGCAGGTGTTACCGCAGATTGGCCGCGCGCTGCAGGCCTGCAACGAACCGCACCAGACGCGGCTGCGTATTGCGATTGAGTGCCACAGCTGCATTCAATGGCTGACCCCGGCGCTGGAGCAATTCCGCCAGCACTGGCCGCAGGTGGAGATGGACTTTAAGTCCGGCGTGACATTTGATCCGCAGCCCGCGCTACAGCAGGGTGAACTGGATATCGTATTAACGTCCGATATTCTGCCGCGCAGCGGGCTACATTATTCGCCGATGTTTGATTTTGAAGTTCGCCTGGTGATGGCCACCGACCATCCTCTGGCGAAGAAAGCGAGCATCGAGCCCGAAGATTTAAGTGACGAAACGCTGCTGATCTATCCGGTACAGCGTGAACGCATGGATATCTGGCGTCATTTCCTCCAGCCAGCGGGCGTTAGCCCATCGCTGAAAAACGTCGATAACACGCTGCTGCTGATTCAGATGGTGTCGGCGCGCATGGGCATTGCCGCGCTACCGCACTGGGTGGTGGAAAGCTTTGAGCACCAGGGCCTGATCGTCACAAAGACCCTGGGCGAGGGATTATGGAGCCGACTGTACGCCGCGGTCCGCGATGGCGAACAGCGCCAGCCGGTGACCGAAGCGTTTATTCGCTCGACGCGCCAGCACGCCTGTGACCACCTTCCGTTTGTGAAGAACGCGGAGCGCCCCATCGGCGATGTACCCACAGCGAGGCCATTATCACCGTTCCCCCAATGATAAAGCTCGGCCAGTGCGGCTGCTCCTGCCAGATGGCGAGGTTAACCAATAGCCCGGCGGGCACGTGAACGTTATTCATGATGCCGAGCGTACCGGCGTCCACCTGGGTTGCACCGTAGTTCCACATAAAGTAGCCCAGCCCGGAAGCCACTACGCCAAGCCAGACCAGAATCCCCCACTGTAGCGTAGTGGTGGGGAGCTTTTGTGGATTACCAAGAACAAACCAGGCCGCTGCGGCAACGATAAATGCCCCAAGATAGAACCAGGAAAACGCACAATGCTGCGGCATCGGGTGCGTTTCCATCAGGCGCTTGTAGCCAACCATCCCAATGGCGAAACAAATATTTGCCCCCTGCACCAGCAGCAGGCCAACCCAGAAATGGTCGCTCACTTTGTCGTAGCGGATGATCGCCGCGCCGATGACCGCCAGCCCCGCGCTTAGCACATAGCCCCAACGTAGCTTATTGCCGCTTAGTAAATCGTAGATAAGCGTGACGTACAGCGGCGTCATCACCGTGAACAACAAGAATTCGGAGACCGTTAGGTATAAATAGGCGCGGAAGCTAAGCAGGTACATAACGCCCAGTTGAAGCGCCCCCACCAGCATATACAGCAGCAGCGTTTTTAGCCGGTAGCCCTTAAAACGCAGAAACGGCAGGAATACCAGCGCGGCAAGCCCGACACGCATCAGCACCGAGAAGTAGCTGTCCACATGCCCGGCAAGGTATTCGCCTATCAGGCTAAAAGAGAAGGCCCACAGAATCGTGGTGATGATAAGTAATGGCACAATGAGCAGTCCGCAACGAACAAGATTACGCCATTGTACCCAGAGGCCAGAGCATCAGCTTAACTATTTAGTTGACGAGTGGTCACGAATAAACCACTCGTCATTGTACCTGTTATTCAGCCTTAAGGAACAACCTGCGCAGGTAGTGCGGCACGGCGTTATCGCCGTTGGTGCCAATCACTTCAAGCTCCGGTAGCAGGTCTTTCAGGCGCTGATGAGCATTGCCCATGATGCAGCCCTTGCCAGCCATGCTCAGCATCTCAGCGTCGTTCATGCCGTCGCCGAAGGCGATGCACTCTTTCAGGCCGTAGCCCATTGCTTTCGAAACTGCTTCCAGCGCGTGCCCTTTGGAGACGCCGCCCGCCATCACTTCCAGGCAGGTAAGGGTAGAAAAGCTCACGTTTACGCGGTCACCCCAGCGGGCGTTAATCGCCTGCTCCAGCGGCAGCAACGTATCGTGGTCGTCACAGGTGAAGAACACCTTGCTGACGCCGTCTGCCTCCAGCAGGCCCGGCTCAAATAAGGTGTAGCTGAATTTGGCTTCCTGGAAATATTTCATCTCTTCCGGGCGGTGGCGGTTCATAAACCACTCGTCGCCCCGGTAGACGTTGGTCACGATATCCGGGTTGTTATGCACCACTCCAAACAGATCCTGAGCAATATCATGGTCGAGATCGTGAGAGAAGAACAGATTGCCGTCGGTATCGTGCACGCGCGCCCCGTTAGAGGTGATCATGTACGCCTTGATCTCAAGGTTATCGCGGATTTGCGCCACATCGATATGGTGACGACCGGTAGCAAAAACAAAGTTAACGCCTTCAGCTGTGAGCAGTTTTAACGTTTCTTTCGCATAAGCGGAGAGGAAATGATCGGGAGACAGCAAGGTGCCATCTAAATCTGAAGCAACGACGTGGTACATAGAGACCTCTGGTAATACTCGTCATACTTCAAGTTGTAGGGGTGTTGGCTGCACTCACTTACCCAAATCACTTACTTCAGTAAGCTCATCGGGATAAGCTCTCTGGCCGCCTACCTACAACTCGAATTATTTAGAGTAAATTAATGAATTATGCCGGTCGAAAAACTCAAGCACGGCAGACAATGCTCTGGCACGCATAGCGTCCTTCTCAAACAGGATCTCGTGATACGCGCCTTCAATAACGTAAGGTGTTTCCCCCTCACAAGGGTGGCCCGCCGCGGCCATAATTTCGCAGAATCGCTGGTGCGCGCGGTTATCAACCACTCGCTCCTCTTCCGCCTGGAGTAAAAAGATCGGCGTGGTGATGGCAGTGGCTCCTGCTAACACCTTTTCTCCGGCGAGGATCCCTTCGCGTACCCAATGGAACGTTGGCCCACCCACCCGCAATGCTGGCTCATCAGCATAAAAACGCAGGCTGCGGCGATACCGCTCTTCACTGTGGGTCAGGACGTTAACGCTAAACGGCAGCGCGCGCCAGCGGCCAGTCCCAATGGCGTATCCTTCCCGAATACGTGGATGCCCTTCGGCCCAGTCAAGAATGTGGCGCACCATCCATTCCGGCCAGCGCAGCGTAATGCCGAACATCGGCGCGCAAAGCGCAACCGCGTCAAAAGCATCAGGTGCTTGCTGTAGCCATAATGCGGCAATAGCGCCGCCCATCGAATGGGCCAGCAGATAGCGTTTACGCCAGTGCCCTGACGCGACTTCCTGCTGATAGAAGCGGTCAAAATCTTCGACATAGTCGCTAAAATTGACGACGTGCCCACGGTGAGAATCCGACAGCATCCGCCCTGAACGGCCCTGCCCGCGGTGGTCAATTATCAGGACATCAAACCCGCTATAAAACAGGTCATAGGCCAGCTCAGCATATTTCACATAGCTTTCAATTCTGCCCGGGCAGACAACAATCACGCGGTCATGCTGGGGCGAACAGAAACGAACGTAGCGAACCGGAACGTCATCCACACCGGTGAACTCGCGCTCTTCCCGCCTGCGCCAGAAGTCCATTAGCGGACCCGTAGCAAAAGCAGCAAATGCGCCTTCCCGTTCTAACCATCCATTTTTATGCTGAGATATAGGGGTCGGCATCAGGTATCTGTGATTTTTTTGTGGCTCATAGCACGCTTATCAACAATAGCGTATTGTGGCATAAAAGTGCGCGTTCAGGGAGTTTCGCATGACCTTCGAGTGGTGGTTTACCTATCTGCTAACCACAATAATTCTTAGCCTTTCCCCCGGGTCCGGAGCCATTAATACTATGACCACCGCCATCAGCCACGGCTACCGCGGCGCAGCGGCCTCGATTACCGGGCTGCAAACCGGGCTGGCGCTGCATATTGTGCTGGTCGGCGTGGGGCTTGGGGCGCTGTTTTCACGCTCGCTGCTGGCCTTTGAAGTGCTGAAGTGGGCGGGTGTCGCCTATCTTATCTGGCTGGGGATCCAGCAATGGAGAGCAGCCGGTGCGCTGGATCTGAACACGCTGGCAACCACCCAACCGCGCAGTAAACTGTTTAAGCGGGCGGTGTTCGTTAACCTGACCAACCCCAAGAGCATCGTGTTTCTCGCCGCCCTGTTCCCGCAGTTTATCGTGCCTCACCAGCCTCAGGCGATGCAGTACGTGGTGCTCGGCGTAACAACGGTGGTGGTGGATATCATCGTGATGATTGGCTATGCGACTCTGGCAAAACGCATCGCCGCCTGGATTAAGGGGCCGCGCCAGATGAAGGCGTTGAACCGGGTCTTCGGCTCGCTGTTTATGCTGGTTGGCGCGCTGCTTGCCGGAGCGCGCCAGGCCTGATTATCGGGAGATGATCAGGTGAATACCAAACCCGGTAAACAAAGCGCCCGCCATACCGTCGATCCATTTGGCGAGGCGCTGGTAGCCGCGGCGCATTTTCGGTAAGGCAAACAGACTCGCCACAATCGTGAACCAGGCGAAAGTTTCAATCGCAATCAGCACAAACAGCCCCCAGCGCTCCGCGCTGCCCACGTCGTCGCCAACAAACAGCGAGAACACGCTGCCGAAGTAGATAATCGCTTTCGGGTTTGCCAGGTTCGTCAGCAGCCCTTTCACAAAGCTCTTCCCGCCGCTCGCCAGCTCAACTTTCGGGGCTTCTTCGCCTTTAGCTTCTTTCTTGAATGCGCCGCGCAGCATCTGATAACCCATCCAGCACAGATACAGGCCACCGCCGACCATAATGATGTTATGCAGCCAGGCCATTTTTTCGAGGATCAGGTGCAGGCCAAGCAGCGCTACGCCCGCCCAAACCATCACGCCAGCGGTAATGCCCATAACGCCCATCATCGCCTCTTTACGAGAGCGGCTTACGGCAGTCTGGGAAACAAAGAAAAAGTCAGGACCGGGGCTCATCAGGGCAACGATGTGCACCAGCGCCACGGTCAGGAATAGCATTAACATAGGGAATAGCTCGCGTGCAGATAATTTGAAGAGTCATTATCCTGCCACTTTTCATCGCGGCAGGCTACTCTTCATCCACACCATCGACATGGTCGCGAATCATCGTCATAAACGGGCGGCCAAAGCGCTCCAACTTGCGCGTGCCCACGCCGTTAATGCCCAGCATTTCACCCGGCGACAGCGGCATTTGTTCGGCCATCTCAATCAGAGTCGCATCGTTAAAGACCACGTAAGGTGGAATGTTTTCTTCGTCCGCGATGGACTTACGCAGTTTCCTGAGCTTGGCAAACAGCTTGCGATCGTAATTGCCGCCAAAGACTTTCTGGCTGGCGCGCGGCTTAATAGCCACGACGCGCGGTACCGCCAGCATTAGCGGCTCTTCGCCACGCAGATAAGGACGCGCCGCTTCCGTAAGCTGGAGGGCCGAGTGTGCGGCAATATTTTGCGTCACCACGCCAAGGTGAATGAGCTGGCGAATCACGCTGACCCAATGCTCGGTGGTGTGCTCGCGGCCTTCACCGTAAATCTTCAGCTTGTCATGGCCGAGGTCGCGAATACGCTGATTATTAGAACCACGCAGCACTTCAACCACGTAGCCCATACCAAAACGCTGGCCGACGCGGTAAATACAGGAAAGCGCTTTTTGAGCATCCATAAGCCCGTCATAACGACGAGGCGGATCGAGGCAGATATCGCAGTTGCCACAAGCCTGCTGGCGACCTTCGCCAAAGTAGTTAAGCAGCACCAGACGGCGGCAGGTTTGCGCTTCAGCAAAAGCGCCCATCGCGTTGAGCTTGTGGCGTTCGATGTCCTGAAGCTGCCCCGGCGCTTTCTCTTCGAGACATTTGCGCAGCCAGGCCATATCCGCCGGATCGTAAAACAGCATCGCTTCAGCAGGCAGGCCATCACGTCCGGCACGGCCGGTTTCCTGATAATAAGATTCGATGTTGCGCGGAATATCGAAGTGGGCGACAAAGCGCACGTTCGGCTTGTTGATGCCCATACCAAACGCGACGGTTGCCACCACAATCTGCAGGTCGTCTCGCTGGAATTTTTCCTGCACTTCCCCGCGTACCTGGTGTTCCAGGCCAGCGTGATAAGCGCCAGCGCTGACGCCCTTGCTTTGCAGACGAGCGGCGATGTCCTCCACTTTTGCCCGGCTGTTGCAGTAAATAATGCCGGATTTGCCGCGCTGCTCCTGAATATAGCGGGTTAGCTGATCGAGCGGCTTAAACTTCTCCATCAGCATGTAGCGAATATTCGGCCGGTCAAAACTGCTGATTTGTATAAACGGATCGTTAAGCCCCAGCAGGCGAACAATATCAAGCCGCGTGGTGTCATCCGCCGTGGCCGTTAATGCCACAAAGGGGACGGCAGGCAGTCGTTCGCGAAGCTGGCCAAGCGCGGCATATTCCGGGCGGAAGTCATGCCCCCACTGCGAAATACAGTGCGCTTCGTCCACCGCAACCATAGAAAGCTGCCAGTTGCTGAGATGGTCGATGAAGTTATCCATCATCAGGCGTTCAGGCGCGATATACAGCAGGCGAATTTGCCCGGTACGACAGCCGGTCATCACTTCCAGCTGCTGTTCGCGGGTCTGGGTCGAGTTAAGACAGGCCGCAGCCACGCCGTTAGCCAGCAGCTGATCGACCTGGTCTTTCATCAGGGAAATCAGCGGAGAGACCACCACCGTCAGGCCGCCGAACACCAGCGCAGGAATTTGATAACACAGCGATTTACCGCCGCCGGTCGGCATCACCACCAGGCAGTCACGCCCCTCCAGCACCGTATCGATGATGGTTTCCTGGCCAGGACGGAACTGTTGGTACCCGAAGGTTTCCTGCAGAACCTGCCTCGCCAGCGACGCCTGATTGATTACTTCCGCCTGTGTCACGCTATCCCCACTACCTAAAATCCAGGCGCCATTTTCAGCGCCTGGAAGAGAAACTGCAATGCTTTAGAAAAGATCGTTTAGCATAACGCCTACGCCAACCCGTGTCTGGTTAAAGTTGTAGTCGATCAGCGATTCGCCGTAACCGCTGTACACCTGGGTATAGAAACGAACGTTTTTCGAGACCGGGTAACTCACTCCAAACTCCGCACCACCGTAACCGCTGTTCCAGTTATATTGCCCCTTCACGCTGAAAATCGCGTCGCCGAGCTCGTATCCAACCTTAAGCTGGTAGTAGCCCATGTATTTGGTGATATCCGGGTTATCCTCAATGCTCCCCACGACATACCAGGGTTTCACCTCTACCTGCCAGTTGCCGTTCTGCGCCATCAGGCGGGTATAGAGGCGGTTCCAGCCGCGGGAAGTGGGGTCGGAACGACCGTTCGAGTCATGGTTATAGCCGAACTCCACGTCCCGCAGCGTCCAGCCGGCAAACGTGGCGTCAGTAGCAAAGCCGAGAAACAGCTGCGGTTCGTAGTTGGTTTCACGGAACGGTGAGGATTCATTGCGATTAGAAAGCTGCCACCAGGATTTCTGAGTATAGGAAGCGCCCAGTACCGAGTTTTCACCAAGAATACCGCGCCAGAGCGGGAACGCCAGGCTCAGCTGAAATTTCACTTCATCTTTACGCGCATTGCTGGCCCAGTCGTAAGAGCTAATCGCCTCTTTATTCAGGTCGCTAGTCCAGGTGTACAACAAGTAGTTTGTGTCGTAAGGGTATAGCGTAAAGGGGTTATCGTGTTCCTGAAGTAGATTGGCGATGATACTGCCGCGTACAGCGGGTTTGTCGTGGATTTTATCGATGGTCGCTTCTTGTGCGAAAGCGCTAAGAGGCAGCATCGCGGCCATCCCCCAGCCCAGAGATTTCAGCATTGGTCCCGTTCTCCATAACAAAAAAGTTTCAAAATATTAAGCACAGATCATTCTACAGCGTTATGCCTTACACCGCGTCCTTACGGTTCCAAAAGTGGAAAGCAACATTTGAGAAGCATAAACTAAACATCCTGTTAACTTACTTCTTTTTTGTTCGAGGAATGAACCATGTCTTCCCCTGTACTGACTACAGAAGCCGCCCTCAAGCTGGTGGGTGAGATCTTCGTGTATCACATGCCTTTTAATCGTGCACTTGGCCTTGAGCTCGAGCGCTATGAGAAAGCATTTGCCCAGCTGAGTTTTAATAATCAGCCAATGATGGTGGGGAACTGGGCACAAAGTATTTTGCATGGCGGCGTTATCGCCTCCGCGCTGGACGTCGCGGCAGGCCTGGTCTGTGTTGGCAGTACGCTGACTCGCCATGACACCATCACGGAAGATGAACTGCGCCAGCGCCTGTCAAAAATGGGTACCATCGATTTACGCGTCGACTATCTGCGTCCGGGCCGTGGAGAGCGTTTCACGGCCAGCAGCAGCCTCTTACGCGCGGGCAATAAAGTTGCCGTAGCTCGCGTGGAGCTGCATAACCAGGATCAGATACATATCGCCAGTGCAACGGCTACCTACATGGTAGGGTGAAAAGGTAAACCCTGTTATTATTTGTTCGCTATTTTTTTGGCTGAGTTTTCTTCATGGATCCGAAACAGACTCGTCAGGGTATTTTGCTTGCCCTAACGGCTTACTTCATCTGGGGCATCGCACCGGTATATTTCAAATTTATTCATTACGTACCGGCAACGGAAATCCTGACCCATCGCGTAATCTGGTCATTCTTTTTTATGCTGGCGCTGATCACCGTCTGCCGCCAGTGGCCGTTGGTGAAACGCGCCTGCCAGAACCGTAAAAAGATCCTCACGCTGGCGCTAAGTGCCGTACTGATTGGCGGTAACTGGCTGCTTTATATCTGGGCGGTCAATAATCACCACATGCTGGAAGCCAGCCTGGGTTACTTCATTAACCCTTTAGTTAACGTCGTGCTGGGAATGCTATTTTTAGCCGAACGCTTCCGCCGCATGCAGTGGCTTGCCGTGCTGCTGGCTACCTGTGGCGTGCTGGTGCAGCTGTGGACCTTTGGTTCGTTGCCTGTCATCGGTCTGGGCCTGGCCTTCAGCTTTGCTTTCTATGGCCTGCTTCGCAAGAAAATTGCCGTAGATGCACAAACCGGAATGCTGTTTGAAACGCTGTGGCTGCTGCCGATTGCGGGAATTTATCTGTTTGGCATCGCTGACAGTACGACCAGCCATATGGGGCTGAACCCGTGGTCGCTGAACCTGATGCTTATCGCCGCTGGCATTATCACCACCGTGCCGCTGCTGTGCTTTACGGCCGCCGCGACGCGCCTGCGCCTTTCAACGCTCGGTTTCTTCCAGTACCTGGGGCCAACGCTGATGTTCCTGCTGGCTGTCACGCTCTACGACGAAGTGGTGACTGAAGATAAGCTGATCACTTTTGGCTTCATCTGGGCAGCCCTGGCGCTGTTTATCGCCGATGCGATTTATACTCAGCGGCGCACAAAAATGAAGTCACTGAAACAGAAGTGAAAAAGGAGCCGAAAGGCTCCTTTTTTCTTACAACCAGTTTTTGCGCTTAAAGTAGAGATAAGGCGCCAGACCGGCGAGCATCATAAAGATAATCGCGCCAGGATAGCCGAAGCTCCACTTCAGCTCCGGCATAAACTCGAAGTTCATCCCGTAGCTGGATGCTACAAGCGTAGGCGGCAGGAAGACAACCGAAACCACCGAGAAGATCTTGATGATGCGGTTCTGCTCGATGTTGATAAAGCCCATCGCCGCTTGCATCAGGAAGTTAACCTTCTGGAACAGCGATTCATTGTGCGGGAGCAGGGATTCGATATCTCGCAGGATCTCACGGGCCTGTTCCAGCTGGCTGCCTGGCAAACGCGCCTTACGTACCAGGAAGTTCAGTGCGCGCTGGGTATCCATCAGGCACAGGCGAACCTTCCAGCCGATATCTTCCAGCTCCGCCAGCGTTGAGAGCGCGGCGTCGTATTCATCGCCCTGGTGCCCTTCCATGATCACACGGCTTAGCTGCTCCAGGTCGCTGTAGATATTTTCAATTTCATCCGCCAGCTGTTCGATTTTGGTTTCAAACAAATCAAGCAGCAGTTCCCACGCGTTGCCGTCCACCATCGACTGGTTACGGGCGCGCATGCGGTAAAGACGAAACGCAGGTAGCTCACGTTCGCGCAGCGTATACAGCCGGCCTTCGCGAATCGTAAACGCAACCGTGCTGTTGCCCGCGTGATCGTCCGCATCTTCAAAGAAGAAAAAGGAGTGGATATGAAGACCATCTTCATCCTCGAAGAAACGCGCGGAGGCTTCGATATCTTCCAGCTCTGGTCGGGTTGCCAGGCTTTGGCCAAGTTCCGTTTGCACACGCTCTCGCTCGCTCTCTTCTGGCTCGACCAGATCCACCCACACCGAGTTGGCCAGGGTATCTGTCTCGTCCAGCTCAAGGCGGGCAAGGCGATTATTTTCCAGTTGAAATGCGCTCAGCATGACCGGGACTCCCAATGCAAAAAAAGATCAGGGACAATTCGGTTGGCACACAGACAGAAACAATAGAGGTTTCAGACCATTAAACAGTCTGACTCAAGGGGCGACGGAATGAAAATACACGAGGTCGCTGACAACCACGAAGGCTATCAGCATCAGAGGATAGCCTTAGAAGTTGTACCTGGATGACAGGTTATTGAGCCAGTATCTACTGGGTGTGTCCAAGGCGAGTGTCCTCTTAGCGTAATCGTGCGCGCATGTTACGCCACCACCAATATGGCGTCAACACGCAACGGAACACGGCCGAACAAGTTCATGCCAGTGACATATTAAAGATAGCGCACACACATAAAATTGCTATTACTTTCTGTAGGTTACACCGTTTCCAGACGCGCGTAAGCGGCAACCAGCCACTTGATTCCCTGGCCCTGAAACGCCACCTGCAGGCGGCTGTGCTCCCCGCTGCCTTCAAGGTTCACAATGGTCCCTTCGCCAAACTTAGGATGGCGCACACGCTGCCCAAGGCTAAAGCCAGAATCGTTCTGCGCAATAGGTGTGCCCATACGCTGATGGCTTACCGGGCGGCTGATGCTTGCGCGCAGGCGCACTTCTTCGACGCAGTTCTCCGGCAGTTCGCCGATAAAGCGTGAAGGGCGATGGTAGGCTTCTTTACCGTACAGACGCCGCGTTTCCGCATAGGTCAGCGTCAGCTTCTGCATCGCACGGGTCACGCCGACATAGGCCAGGCGACGCTCTTCTTCAAGGCGTCCCCCTTCATCGAGGGACATCTGGCTCGGGAACATGCCCTCTTCCATTCCCACGATAAACACCTGCGGGAATTCGAGGCCTTTTGCCGAGTGGAGAGTCATTAACTGCACCGCATCCTGCCAGGTATCCGCCTGTCCTTCGCCCGCTTCCAGCGCGGCATGAGAGAGAAACGCCTGCAGCGGCATCAGGTCTTCGTCTTCATCGTTGTAACTGAACTGGCGCGTTGCCGTCACCAGTTCCTCTAAGTTCTCAATACGAGTCTGGCCTTTCTCGCCTTTTTCCTGCTCATACATCATGAACAGGCCGGAATCTTTAATCACCCGGTCGGTCTGGACATGCAGCGGCATATCCGCCGTTTCATGGGCGAGCGCATCAATAAGCTCCATAAAACGCTGCAGGGCCGAAGCCGCACGACCGGCCAGCACTTTTTCCTGCAGCAGCAAGCGGCAAGATTGCCATAGCGTTAATTGCTGGTCGCGAGCGGTCTGGCGCACTACGTCGAGCGTGCGATCGCCGATGCCGCGAGTTGGCGTATTCACCACGCGCTCAAAGGCCGCATCGTCGTTGCGGTTGGCCATCAGGCGCAGATAGGAGAGCGCATCTTTGATTTCCTGACGTTCGAAGAAGCGCATCCCGCCGTAGATACGGTAAGGCATGCTTCCCTGCAGCAGCGCTTCTTCCAACACGCGTGACTGGGCGTTACTGCGGTACAGAATAGCGCACTGCTCCAGCGCACCGCCGTTTTCCTGCCAGGTTTTAATGCGGTTGACCACGAAGCGGGCTTCGTCCAGCTCGTTGAACGCACAATAGATTGAGATAGGCTCGCCGTCGCTGCCGTCAGTCCACAGCTCTTTGCCGAGTCGGCCGGAGTTATTGGCGATCAGGGCGTTGGCGGCATTCAGGATATTGTTCGTCGAGCGGTAGTTTTGCTCCAGACGGATAGTCTGCGCGCCAGGGAAGTCATTCAGGAAGCGCTGGATATTTTCCACCTGAGCACCACGCCAGCCGTAGATCGACTGGTCATCATCGCCCACGATCATCACTTTGCCGGTATCTCCGGCCAGCAGGCGGATCCACGCGTACTGGATGCTGTTGGTATCCTGGAATTCGTCCACCAGGATATTGGTGAAGCGTTCACGGTAATGATTCAGGATGTGCGGCTTGTTCAGCCACAGCTCGTGTGCGCGCAGCAGCAGCTCGGCAAAGTCCACCAGCCCGGCGCGGTCACAGGCTTCCTGATAGGCCTGGTAAACCTTCTGCCAGGTTTGTTCCACCGGGTTGCCGTAGCTTTCTACGTGGTGCGGGCGCAGTCCTTCGTCTTTTTTGCCGTTGATGTACCACATCGCCTGGCGCGGTGGCCACTGTTTCTCGTCCAGGTTCATGGCTTTAATCAGGCGCTTAAGCAGCCGAAGCTGATCTTCGCTGTCGAGGATCTGGAAGTCCTGCGGCAGGTTTGCGTCCATGTGGTGAGCGCGCAGCAAACGGTGAGCCAGACCGTGGAAGGTACCCACCCACATGCCACCCTGGCTGGTGCCCATCAGCTGGCCAATACGGTGGCGCATTTCCGCCGCCGCTTTGTTGGTAAAGGTCACCGCCATAATGGAGTACGGCGAGCAGTTTTCTACCGTCATCAACCACGCGATACGGTGCACAAGCACGCGCGTCTTACCACTGCCCGCCCCGGCCAGCACCAGCATGTTGCTGCGCGTGGCGGCAACCGCTTCGCGCTGTTTATCGTTGAGGCTGTCGAGCAGGTAAGAAACGTCCATTGGCACCGCCGAAAAAGAGAAAGAGTTGGCTCAGCCAACCACTGGTGATTTGTACAGAGTTACTGTTGATTATATCAGCGCGGTCAGGGATGCCAACCGCGAAATTTCCAGATGTGGTAGCAAACGGCTGTCATCGATTCGCATCAGGTCGCCTTCGCGCAGGTTAATCCAGCAGGCCTGCATACCGCAGCGCAGCGCACCTGCTACGTCAGTAGTCAGGTCATCACCTACGTGCAGGATTTGCTCCAGCGGAACGCCTAAGCGCTGGGCGGCGGTATGGTACATATCGCTGAAGGGTTTCGCCCGACCATCCGGCCCGGCGCGAAGGATAAATTCAAAGTAGTTATCCAGCCCAAACAGGTGCGGCTCTGCATTGCCGTTGGTTATCGCTACCAGCGGCCATTTCTTCGCAAGCTTTGCCAGCGTGTCGTGCGTTTCCTGCGGCACGTCGATGCGGCTGCGCCACTGAGCAAAGTTTTCCATGGCGGCTGCCGCGCCGGAAAAAGCGTCTTCCGGGCTAAGTCCTGCATCCAGCATCATCTGCTCGACGGCACGTCTGCGCCACTCGGTGACATCATGATAGATATCCGGCTCGCTCAGGCGCAGCGCCTCGCGGCTGCGGTGGAAGTCCAGTGCAGTGAAAGCGCTAAGCTTCGGATGGTAGCTCTGCACAAAGGCCAGAGACTCCTGAGTAGTACGCAGAATCACCGGATGGTTATCATAAAGCGTATCGTCGAGATCGAAGGTCAGAGCGGCAATTTGCCCGAGCGGGCGGTAAAAATGCATTACGATTTCCCCCGTTTGGCGCGTGGATGCGCGGCATCATACACCGAGGCTAAATGTTGAAAGTCGAGATGGGTATAGATTTGCGTGGTGGAAAGATTGGCGTGCCCGAGCAGTTCCTGAACGGCACGCAAATCGCCACTAGACTCCAGCATGTGCGTGGCAAAAGAGTGGCGCAGTTTATGCGGATGTACGTGGCTGCTTAGCCCCTGCTTAATACCCCATTCGCCAAACCGCTTTTGCACGTTGCGGGCAGAGATTCGCTTTCCCGTCTTTGCCAGAAATAACGCATCGTCGTCAGGGCCAAACAGCTCGCGCAGATCCAGCCAGTGTTCAACCCAGGTGACTGCACTTCGGCCAACGGGCACGCGGCGCTCTTTGCTGCCTTTCCCCATCACCCATACTTCGCCGGTGGCGAGATCAATATGGCCGCAGTTCATGTTCACCAATTCGGAAAGACGTAGCCCTGCGCCGTACATCACTTCAAGCATCGCACGGTCGCGCACCGCCAGCGGATCGTTGAGATCGATATCCAGCAGATGATTAACGTCATCCACTTCAATGTTCTTCGGCAGATGCCGCCCGGCTTTTGGCGTTGTGATGCCTTTTGCCGGGTTAGCCTTCAGCTCGCCCTGGCTGACCATCCAGTCAAAAAAGCTGCGTAATGCGGATAGCCTCAGCGCGAGGCTGGATGCCTGCAGACCGGCTCTACGGCTGCGTACGGCCAACGAACGCACCGTCGCGGCGTCGCACCCTGGCCAGCTTTGCAGCTTCATTTCTTCGCCAAGGTGAATTATCGCCGTAAGCTGGCGCCGGTAGTTAAGCAGGGTAAGCGGGCTGAGCTGGCGCTCGACCTTCAGGTAACGCAGAAAACCATCAACGGCAGGCTGCAGCGGAGAGGCCGTCATGCCCGTTCAACCCAGCGCTCCAGCAGGTCAGGCAGCATCAGCGCCAGCTCGTGCAACAGCTGAGTCCCCTGCCCCTGTTGATAGTGTTGTGGGTCGCGGCTGCTGAACAGCAGGACGCCAAGATCGCCGTCGCTGCCCATCAGCGACATAGCAACAGACCCAATCGCTTTCGCCTGCGGCAAAACCAGAAGAAGCTCCGGGCCATTAAGGGGGCCAAGATAGTGCTGGCTTTCACCCAGACGCTGAATACGCAGCGGCTCAAAAGCCTGACGGTTCAGCGCAAGATGGGTAAAGTCCGAAGGAGCGCCGATGCGCCAGCGGTCAGCAAAAAGACGGACATTCGCACCCGCTAACCCAATCTCCCGCGCCCAGCGATGCAGCCGGTTCAGCATCTCTTGCAGGCTGGAGGCCGAGGCCAGTCGCCCCTGAAGTTTCAGCAGACGATAGAACAGGCCTTCGTTGGCGCTTGCCTGCTCCATCAACAGCGTCATGTTCTCTTCAAGGTGGTTGATATGGTTACGGCTCCTGGCCATATGCCATTCCACCAGCGAAACGGTGCCGCGCACCGGGTGAGGAACCTGCATGCTCTCCACCTGGTGGGCATTGCGAATAAAGAAGTCGGGGTTGCGCTGTAAGTATTCGGCAACCGCGAGATCGTTAAGCTCAAGAAGGGCTTCTTGCTGTTCCTCGGCATTCTTCATAGATGTATAAATCCATCATAGACGTGGGCCGCCGGGCCGGTCATGTACAGCGGAGAACCCGGCCCTTTCCAGGCGATATCAAGGCGGCCGCCAGGCAGTTCAACACGTACCTGTTCCGCCAGTAATCCTTGCAGGATGCCAACCGCTACTGCACCACAGGCACCGCTGCCACAGGCCTGGGTTTCACCCGCGCCGCGTTCATAAACGCGCAGTCGAATGTGTTCGCGGCTCACCACCTGCATAAAGCCAATGTTGGCACGTTCCGGGAAGCGCTCATGGCTTTCCATTACCGGCCCCAACGTTTCTACCGCTGCGGTTTCGATATCATCGACCTGAATCACGCAGTGAGGGTTCCCCATTGAGACAACGCCGCACATAATGGTTTGTTCGGCGGCACGCATAATATAGGTCTTTTCTGCTTTGTTTGCCCGAAACGGCACCTGAGAAGGTTCGAAGTTAGGCTCGCCCATATTGACGCGTACCGTCTCATCTTCCGTCACGCTAAGCACCATACGGCCATTAGCGGTGCTGACGCGAATTTCACGTTTATTCGTTAACCCCTTGAGGCGTACAAAACGGGCAAAACAGCGTGCGCCGTTGCCACACTGGGAGACTTCACTGCCGTCAGCATTAAAGATCCGGTAGTGAAAGTCGAGATCGGGATCGTACGGCGGCTCGACGATCAGTAGCTGATCGAAGCCAACGCCGAGATGGCGATCCGCCAGCCGTCGGATCAGTTCCGGAGAGAAATAAACATTCTGCGTCACCGCGTCGACGACCATAAAGTCATTACCAAGGCCATGCATTTTAGAGAACTGCATCTTCTGCTCCATTAGCGCGGTTACAAAGCACGGTTTAGCTAGTAAATAACCTGAGTCGGTGCGTCATCAATACCGCGGCTGTTGCGGGCTGGCGTCGACTGGATGGATTGTTCCGGGGTTGCGCTATGCGTTGTTGGGGTCGCTTTCTTATCGGCCGGCGGGAAATAAAGGGGCCCCTTCAGGCCGCAGCCGGTAAGGCTTACAAGCGTCAGTGCCAGAGCAAGAGGGCAGAAAATCTTCTTCATTATGAGGTTGCCTGTGATTCACTATTCTGCCGTCTATCATCGCAGGTGAACCCTGAAAAGCAATACTCTTCGTTATTCATACCGCTGAAAATCGCCTCTCCGTAAACCAGGCAAGAAAATAATCTCTGGTTTACGCTACTTATGGGGCATCCGTTCGGAAAATGCCGATCGCCGCCTCATCACTGCTCGTATCTGACGCTTGTTGTCTTTCATAAGGTGACGCAGATGAAACGGATTGGCATTACGGGTCTTGAACGTGAAGCAATGCAGAATTTAATAGAACAGGCCGCGCCAGGCAGATTTACCACCCAGCTGGTCAGCGACATGGATGCGGCAAACTACGTTAAGCGCGGTGAACTGCATTACACCATTGGCGCATTTCACTCCGGCATTGGCCCCGCTCTGGCCATTGCGGTCGCCGTTCTGGGCCCGGAAAAATGCTGTACCGTAGCCAGCCCCGGCTCACCAGCCAGAGAAGAGCAAATCGCCCGCTGGGTACGGGATGGAAAAGTTGCCTTCGGCATTGCCATCGAAAATGCATCACATGCGATTCCTCTGCTGGTGCACTACCTTGATGACGCCTGAGCCATAGTTTCTAATTCACGACGATGCTTTTATACTGCCCTGAAATCCCAACAGGAAGCAGACATGAACGACAGCGAATTTCACCTTTTAGCCGATAACCTGTGGCGTACCATTGAAGAGCGCCTGGATGACTGGGACGGCGATAGCGACATTGATTGTGAAATCAACGGCGGCGTGCTGACCATCAGCTTTGAAAACGGCAGCAAAATTATCATTAACCGCCAGGAGCCTCTGCACCAGGTGTGGCTGGCAACAAAAAGCGGCGGCTATCATTTCAATCTGAAGGGCGGCGAATGGATTTGCGATCGTAGCGGTGCGGAGTTCTGGCAGCTGCTGGAAGAAGCCAGCTCACAGCAGGCGGGTGAAGCGGTGAGCTTTCGCTGATTACTGTTGATACTGCTGCAGCAGCGGCGCTGAGTTATCGTCCGGATTAGCCGGCGCGGCTGTTGCCATTGACTGGGTGCGGAACGGAATGACCTGCATCCGGCCATCAACCTTCACTATCTGGTAGAACTGCGGCAGATTAAAGTTAATGAAGCTTGAGCCGTAGGTAAAGCGATCGTGGGACGAAGAGTAGAATCGGCTAACGTCGCGTACCAGCTCCTCTTTACTGCCCTCGCAATGGTGGTAAACCTCGGCGCGGTTGCTTTCATCCAGAATATAGATGT
The DNA here is from genome assembly GCF_036500665.1 of Cedecea sp. Lineage (NCBI taxonomy): Bacteria > Pseudomonadati > Pseudomonadota > Gammaproteobacteria > Enterobacterales > Enterobacteriaceae > Cedecea > Cedecea sp. Next base: position 41,920 of record NZ_DASYBS010000016.1, on the reverse strand, counting down.
TGAAGCCCTGGTCTTCGCTGGCCTCTTCAAAGAAGAACTGAATAATCCCTTCGCTGGCAAAGCCATCCACCACCGCCGGCAGTTGAACCTGATTCGTGCCAACCTGCACTGACAGGCCGTGCAGTTTGTTGTGTGAAATAGCGCCATAAAACTCGACGGCATTTTCCAGCTTCTGCACGGAGACATTTAGACGTTCAAAGAACAGACCCCAGGTCTGGCCGGAAACCCGCACCGCTTTAAAGCGGCCAGGTTCCTGACGCGTGCTGGAAAGGCGGAATTCGATGCATTCAGACACCAGCTGCTGCACACGAGTACGGATCAGGCCGCGCAGGTGCTGGCTATAGCAGAAGACCTCGACACTATCCGGTGGCGCGGCATCCTGGTGCATTTTACCGAGAATGGTTTTTAACGCTTCGATCATCGCCTGCTCGCCGTTGAAGTGCAGGGTACGCACCTCATTCCACGAGTTGCGGTACAGCAGGTCAACGCTGCCAATCAGGCACTGCTGCTGTTCGCCGAAGCTGAACACGTCCAGCTTACGGAAGTCGAAGTGTACCACCTGATTGCGGAAGGCCGCCGTCGGGTCGTACTCAAGGTTGACGATAATCGCCAGGTGGCGAATCTCGCACGGGCTGTACAGCGCTTTCGGCGTCGGGGCCGGGAGACGCAGCGGGAAGTGATGGGAAACATCCGCCACCATTTCCTGCAGCTTAGGTAAGTCACAAATACCGTTGCCCTTAATAAACAGGCGGGTACGCGAGGTCAGCAGGCCGTTAAAGTAGGCCCATGCCACCAGCTTATTAAGATAACGGTTATATTCCAGCGGTTGATGGCTGACGATGGAGTCCATGTTTGGCGCACGGTTGTAGATATACCAGCCGGAACGGTTGGCTCGGCCAAGCGGCACATGGATAAAGGTCAGATTCGGTTCAGAGAGATCTGGCGAAATTTGCGGGTTAACCAGCGTGACTTTACCCGGCAGCGCTTCAAACGCAGCATACAGCTTACGCGTTAACACGCCGATATCCTGCGGGCTGGCAGAAACGCTCAGGTTATTGCGGCGCGCAAAACGAATCAGGTTACGGTAGCTCTGCATCATCGCGTCGAGCAGCTCGTTATGTGCTTCACGTACCTGGTCGATTTTCCAGTTAGCCCGGTTGTCCAGCATCGCGAGACGGACATCGTCCCAGCCCCAGCTTTTCACCAGCTGGCTCAACACTTCACGGCGCCAGCCAACGCAGGCGCGTTCCCGCGAGAGTTTTTCGCAAACCTTCAGGTAGAAGCAGCGGCGAACCAGGTCCAGACGCGCATGATCTTCAATTTGCGTCAGGTACTCGGTCACGCGCTCCAGCATCATGCAGTACGGGTCAAGACCAAAGGAGACTATCTCGCCGTCGTGCAGGCGCTGTTTGATATCTTTCGCCAGCAGGCGGGTATTCGGATATTCCCAGGAATAGGCTTCCAGCAGCAGCGTTTTCAACACTGCCTTGTAGGGAGAATCGATGCTTTTATACAGCTGCCACAGGCTGGCGCCAAAGTACTCTTCGGCAGACAGCGAGCTTAAACCACCGAGATCGAGCCACTCGTTTGGCGTCAGCACGCCCTGGGCGTAAAGGGTCATTACGTAATCGTCGTAATGCTCTTCTTCATCACCGGGCACCATGTTCCATAGAATGCGCTTCCCGGCCAGGCGTACAGCCGTACGGTAAAACTCGTCCAGCAACAGGATATGCTGCGTGGAACCACAGTCTTCACCGCCCAGGCTGCCGCTTTCGTTATGGCGGAAGCGGTTTTCGTCAATCAGGAAGAAGCTAACCTCAACGCCAAGGGACGCCGCCCAGCTCTCCAGCAGGCTGCATTTACGCTGCAACAGCTGGCGCTCGTCGTTGTCGAGCCATGACTGGTGGCAAACCCAGATATCAAGGTCAGAAGAGCAACTTTGCCCCACCGAGGAGGTGCTGCCCATGGAATAGAGGCCGGTTATCGGCAGTTCGCCCGCTGGCGTCTCCTGAGGCGGCATGCCGCGCTGCAGTTCGAGCTCGTCCAGGTAGTGGCGTTGGGTTTCATCAGGCGTGTAGATGCAAATGCCACAGGGAACGTTACCGTCAAGGTAACCCGGCATCAGCGGGTGATGATAATGTAATAACGTTGGCAGTAGACTGTAGACCTGTTGGAAGGCAGGCCCCATAGCAGCAAGCGCGCGATCTACGCGCAGTTGATTGATGGCATCCAGTCTCTGTTTAAGTGTCTCAATATAGAGGTACAAGACGTATCGCCTGATGGTTTCAGTATTACGAAAAAACCCGTTTCCTGGTTGTTGTCCCCATTATTATAAACGATCGGGACAGCAATTGCTGGAAACGTGATCAATTTAACACCTTGCCAGTTGACCGTAAAGAAAGATGCGCTACCAAAGTGGTAGATGCCGCGGTCAGTGGCCGTTTCTTCCATAATGCGAATCACGTCCCTCTGTTGCCGCAAAAACCGCCAAACCTGACAGCCTTCCGCTAACAATGGTAGGATGGTCGGTGGACGATAATTACGGTAACAAGCATGTTAGACAATATACTCAGAATTGCCACTCGCCAAAGTCCTCTTGCACTCTGGCAAGCACATTATGTTAAGCAGCGTCTTGAAGCTTTTCATCCACAGCTGACCGTTGAGTTAGTGCCGATGGTCACGCGAGGTGATGTTTTGCTGGACACGCCGCTCGCCAAAGTGGGCGGTAAAGGGCTATTCGTTAAAGAGCTCGAGCTGGCAATGCTGGACGGGCGTGCGGACATCGCCGTTCACTCCCTAAAAGACGTGCCGGTGGCGTTCCCTGAAGGTCTGGGGCTGGTCACCATTTGCGAGCGCGACGACCCGCGTGACGCCTTTGTCTCCAATCATTATCAAACGCTGGATGCGCTTCCGGCCGGCAGCATCGTGGGCACTTCAAGCCTGCGCCGCCAGTGCCAGATAGCCGAACAGCGTCCCGATTTAGTGATTCGCTCCCTGCGCGGTAACCTTGGCACCCGCCTCGGCAAGCTGGATAAGGGCGAATACGATGCCATTATTCTTGCCGTCGCCGGGCTGAATCGTCTTAAGATGCAGGATCGCATTCGCTACGCGCTGCCGCCGGAAGTGTCTCTACCCGCCGTCGGTCAGGGTGCCGTTGGCATTGAGTGCCGCCTGGACGATGAGCGCACCAAAGCGCTGCTGGCGCCGCTTAATCACCACGAAACCGCCATTCGCGTCAGCGCAGAACGCGCGATGAATATGCGCCTTGAAGGCGGCTGTCAGGTGCCAATCGGTAGCTATGCCGAGCTGAAAGATAATGAACTCTGGCTTCGCGCATTAGTCGGCGCGCCGGACGGTTCCGTGATGGTGCGCGGCGAGCGCCGCGGTAAGCCGGAAGATGCCTTAGCCATGGGCGTTTCACTGGCGGAAGAGCTGCTGGATAACGGTGCTCGGGAGATCCTCGCCGACGTTTATGATGGAGATGCTCCCGCATGACGATCCTTGTCACCCGCCCGTCCCCTGCCGGGGAAGAGTTAGTGAGCCGTCTGCGCGCACTCGGGCGGGTGGCGTATAGCTTCCCGCTTATCGAGTTCTCGCCCGGCCGGCAGCTGTCGCAGCTTCCGGCCCAGCTTGCGGCGCTTGCGCCCGGCGATTTGGTCTTTGTTCTTTCGCAGCACGTGATTGACTATGCCGCCCCTCTTTTGCGCCGCAGCGGTATCCCCTGGCCGGATAAACTAAGCTGGTTTGCCATAGGCCGGACAACCGCGCTGGCTTTTCATACCGTCAGCCATATTCCTGTTCGCTATCCACAAGATCGGGAAACCAGCGAAGTGTTGCTACAATTACCTGAATTACAGAATGTTGCCGGCAAACGCGCGTTAATTTTACGTGGAAACGGCGGGCGTGAACTGCTGGGCGAAACGCTTGAAGCGCGAGGCGCTGAGGTCAGCTTCTGTGAGTGTTATCAGCGAAGCGCTATTATTTACGATGGAACAGAAGAGGCCCACCGCTGGCATGCGCGAGGGATCTCAACGCTGGTGGTTACCAGCGGTGAAATGCTGCAGCAGCTTTACACGCTAACACCCGACTGGTATCGCAAGAACTGGCTATTTCGCTGCCAGTTGCTGGTTGTCAGCGAGCGTTTAGCGAACCTTGCCCGGGAAATGGGCTGGCAGAATATTCGGGTCGCCGCGCATGCGGACAATGACGCGCTGCTACGTGCGTTACAACACACCTAACAATAACAGGACGCCACAATGACGGAACAAAATAACTCCTCCGCCATGGTTGAGGAAACCACACCCGCGGTGGAGACGCCATCGCAACCCGAGCCAACGCCAAAGAAAAATCGTTCCGGCGTGGCGGGTATCGCGTTGGGGGCGATAGCCATCGCCATTGCCCTAGCGTTAGGCGGCGGGCTTTATAGCTATGGCAAGCACCAGGTATCAACTCAGACGGCGACCAGCGATGCGCTGGCTAATCAGCTGATTGCCCTGCAGAAGCAGCAGGAAGCGCAGAAGAGCGAATTTGATGCCACGCTGAAACAGCAGGCTACTGCACTCAGCGATGCCAATAAGCAGCAGGCAGCGCTGGCGCACCAGTTAGATGAAGTGCAGCAAAAGGTCGCGACAATTTCCGGCAGCGACTCGAAAACCTGGCTGCTGGCACAGGCTGACTTCCTCGTGAAGCTGGCGGGCCGTAAGCTGTGGAGCGATCAGGACGTTACAACAGCCGCGGCGCTGTTAAAAAGCGCCGATGCCAGCCTGGCCGATATGAACGACCCGAGCCTCATCACCGCTCGCCGTGCGCTAACGGACGATATTTCAACGCTGTCTACGGTGACCCAGGTCGACTACGACGGGATTATCCTCAAGCTGAATCAGCTCTCTAACGGCCTGGATAACCTGCGCCTTGCCGATAACGACAGCGATGATTCACCGATGGATTCTGACAGCGGCGAGCTGTCAGGCACGATTACCGAATGGCGTCAGAACCTGGTGAAAAGCTGGCACAGCTTTATGGATAGCTTTATCACTATCCGCCGCCGCGATGAAACCGCCGTTCCGCTGCTGGCACCGAATCAGGATATCTACCTGCGCGAAAATATTCGCTCCCGCCTGCTGGTCGCCGCGCAGGCTGTACCACGCCATCAGGAAGACACCTACAAGCAGGCTCTGGACAATGTGTCTACCTGGGTACGTGCCTATTACGATACGAATGATTCAGCCACCAAGGCGTTTCTTGAAGAGCTTGATGGCCTGAGCCAACAGAGCATTCATATGGATATTCCGCAGACGCTGCAAAGCCAGCCGCTGCTGGAAAAACTGATGCAAACCCGAGTACGCAATTTACTTGCCCAACCGGCAAGCCCTGCACTCAATAATGCTCAGCCAGAGGCAGCGCCAGCACAGCCTGCACCTGCCGCAAGTCAGGGAGAATAAGCATGATTAAAGTCTTATTGCTCTTCCTGCTGCTGATTGCAGGCATCGTACTGGGTCCCATGTTGGCGGGTCACCAGGGTTACGTGTTAATCCAGACCGATAACTACAACGTTGAAACCAGCGTGACCGGTTTAGTCATTATTTTGATCCTGGCAATGGTAGTACTGTTCGCTATCGAATGGGTGTTGCGCCGCATTTTCCGTACCGGCGCCCGCACCCGCGGTTGGTTCCTGGGCCGCAAGCGCAGCCGTGCCCGCAAGCAAACCAAAGCCGCACTGCTGAAACTGGCTGAAGGCGATTATCAGCAGGTTGAGAAGCTGATGAGCAAGAATGCCGATCACGCCGAACAACCGGTGGTGAACTATCTGCTTGCCGCAGAGGCCGCTCAACAGCGTGGCGATGAAATTCGTGCTAATCAGCATCTTGAGCGCGCAGCCGAACTGGCGGATAACGATCAGCTCCCGGTAGAGATCACTCGCGTTCGATTGCAGCTGGCACGTAATGAAAACCATGCGGCACGCCACGGCATTGATAAGCTTCTGGAAGTCGCACCGCGCCATCCTGAAGTCCTTCGCCTGGCAGAGCAGGCCTACCTGCGAACCGGCGCATGGAGTTCATTGCTGGATATTCTGCCGGCGATGGAAAAAGTGCAGATCGGTGACGACGCCCACCGTGAAGCGCTGCAGCAGCAGGCCTGGATCGGACTGATGGATCAGGCGATGGCCGATCAGGGTAACGATGGCCTGAAAGCCTGGTGGCGCAACCAAAGCCGTAAGACGCGCCATCAGAGCGTACTGCAGGTGGCTATCGCTGAACATCTGATTGAATGTGACGATCACGATGCCGCGCAGGAGGTAATCATTGACGGGCTGAAGCGTCAGTACGACGATCGCTTGGTGTTATTGATGCCGCGCCTGAAGTCCGGTAATCCAGAGCAGTTAGAGAAAGCCTTACGCCAGCAGATCAAAACGCAGGGCGATCGCCCTCTGCTGCAAAGCACGCTGGGGCAGTTGCTGATGAAACACGGCGAATGGCAGCAGGCAAGCGATGCATTCCGTGAAGCTATTAAGCAACGTCCGGATGCTTATGATTACGCCTGGCTGGCTGACTCTCTCGATAAACTGCATAAGCCAGAAGAAGCGGCAATCATGCGCCGTGATGGCCTGCTGCTGACCCTACAAAACCATCCCAATCCATAGCCGTTAAGGCGGCGTTTTGCCGCCTTCCCCTTTCCAGTATGCAAAAAAAAACACCTGCCAATTGGCAGGTGTTAAAACAGGTCTGTTTGACAACTAATTGGTGCTTCACTCAACGTTATGTCCATGGTGTTGGATGAGACCCCGCTGGGGCGACATCTGTGGGTGGACGATAAGCACCGTAATCGGCTCTGCGTCATTCCTGGGTTTATGAAGCCTAAGCAAACATAAGAAGTGGAATGAGCATCTACAGATTTATTATTGCACAATGCATGCCATGTTTGCATTTAGAAACTAAGCCAACCGCTAATATTAGTAGTTTCATAGCATTAACATGAGCAAAGTATTCCTTTCGGATACCCCGGCATTCCATTCATCATGAAAAGCTTTTGTCTCCTTAAGGAGACGCGTTATCACCTTATTTATAAATAACTTTAAAAACAAAGAACTAAATGTCTCCATTTGGAGACATGAAATGTCCCTATTGTCGCGTCTAAGCGACAAGGCAGCATGAAGCGTGAAAGAAGCGGCGTTTTCTTTGTGTGGTCGGCGAGAGAGGATGATTCCCCTGCGGGCCGTTGCTAAAGCAACGTTGTCTCGCTTCGCTCGGCTCAAACCTCCTTCGGAGGTTCTCATCCTCTTTGAGCTTCAGATGCAAAAAGGCCAGCTCGAAAGCTGGCCTTTTCTAAAGTGGTCGGCGAGAGAGGATGATTCCCCTGCGGGCCGTTGCTAAAGCAACGTTGTCTCGCTACGCTCGGCTCAAACCTCCTTCGGAGGTTCTCATCCTCTTTGAGCTTCAGATGCAAAAAGGCCAGCTCGAAAGCTGGCCTTTTCTAAGGTGGTCGGCGAGAGAGGATTCGAACCTCCGACCCACTGGTCCCAAACCAGTTGCGCTACCAAGCTGCGCTACTCGCCGAAATACTGCTCTTACTGCGGCTCTCAACGTGCCTGTGACCTTTTACGGTTCGGTGTTGAAAGCAAAAACCCTTCTTCAGAAGGGCTTTTTAAAATTGGTCGGCGAGAGAGGATTCGAACCTCCGACCCACTGGTCCCAAACCAGTTGCGCTACCAAGCTGCGCTACTCGCCGAAATACTGCTTTTACTGCTGATTAATTTAGGTGTGGTGCGAAGAGAGGGACTTGAACCCTCACGTCCGTAAGAACACTAACACCTGAAGCTAGCGCGTCTACCAATTCCGCCACCTTCGCATACATCTAAATTAATGGGGTGGCTAATGGGACTCGAACCCACGACAACTGGAATCACAATCCAGGGCTCTACCAACTGAGCTATAGCCACCACTGTAAAACTTTCACGCGGTACATATACCACCGCAGCTCAAGCGCCCTCTTAAATGGCGCGCCCGACAGGATTCGAACCTGAGACCTCTGCCTCCGGAGGGCAGCGCTCTATCCAGCTGAGCTACGGGCGCGTAGCGCCGTTGCGGGGTCGGATAATACGGGCTTCGTGCTCAGCTGTCTAGTGCTTATTTCAATAAAATACTCGCAAAACTGCGCGTTTGGTTATGCTTTGTGCATCCTGATGCTTATCCGTTCAGTTTTTCACTAACGGCATACTTATTCAGGCCAAATACCTTATAAACCAGCGTCACGGCAGCCAGGAAAATCACCCCAACCGTCAGCGACATTCGCGTATCTTCATTCAGCCCCATTCCCACCAGCACACACACCAGGAACGCCATGGTCAGGTAGTTCGCCCACGGGAATAAAATGGAGCGGAACGGATGGCTGGCAATAGCCTCGCGGTGTGCCTTACGAAAACGAATCTGGCTAATCAGGATGACAAACCACGGCACCATCCCGGGGAGTACGCTGGCGCTGTAGACATAAACAAAAACGCGCTGCGGATTAGGAATGATGTAGTTCAGGCAGGAGCCAAGCAGCAAAATACCGATAGAAATAGCCACGCCCACAACCGGCACGCCACTGCGGGAAACGGTGGCCATTTTAGCCGGGAGCTGACGGTTTTTGGCAAGGGCATACAGCATGCGCCCGCAGCTATACATCCCGCTGTTACAGCCCGACAGTGCCGCCGTCAGAACAACGAAGTTAATAATCCCTGCCGCCGCCGTAATACCAATCTTCGCAAAGGTCAGCACAAATGGGCTGCCGGTGGTGCCAATCTGGTTCCATGGGAAGATAGTCACGATAACGAAAATCGCCCCCACATAGAAAATCAGAATACGCCACAGCACTTTACCCACGGCGCTACGCAAGGTGACCTGCGGGTTTTTCGCTTCACCGGCGGTAATACCGATAAGCTCCACGCCTTGATAAGACGCCACAACAATACACAACGCGGTCAGGAAACCTTTCCAGCCTCCGGCAAAGAAGCCCCCGTGCTCGGTCAGGTTGCTAAAGCCGATTGCCTGCCCATGGTTGCCAAAACCGAAAAAGATAACGCCCAGGCCCACGACGATCATCACGATGATGGTGGTGACTTTAATCATCGCAAACCAGAATTCTATTTCGCCGTACAGGCGCACCGCGGCAAGGTTCGCTAACGCCACAAGCCCGACGGCAAGAATGGCGGGCAGCCACTGCGGCAGATCGGGGAACCAGTATTGAACATAAACCCCAATCGCCGTTATTTCTGAGATACCGACCGCCATCCACATAAACCAGTACGACCAGGCCGTAAGGTAACCGAAAAAAGGACTCATATAGCGGTGCGCGTAGACGGCAAAAGAACCGGCTACCGGCTCAAGGAATAACATCTCCCCCATTGAACGCATAATGAAGAACACGAACAGGCCTGCAACAATATACGCCAGCAATACCGACGGCCCGGCCCATTTCAGGGTACTGGCGGCGCCCATAAACAGGCCGACACCAATGGTCCCTCCCAGGGCGATAAGTTCGATGTGTCGAGCTTCCAGCCCGCGCTGCAGCTCTGCTTTTTTCTCTGCCATAAATCCTCTGTATTGTGTTTGCTTTACTCCGGTTTTTACCGGTTATTGTGATGGTCAAAACCATAGCTCAATAACAGGCCATGCAGCGTCGGCAATAGATTTGCTGGCGCAACATCACTACGGCACTGCATCGAGTGGGCGCAATGGTTCCGCATTTTTTGCAAAATTACAAATAACTGCGTAACAAATTGGGCTAAGTCTGGTGGAAAATCGCGCAGGAAAAGAAAAACGCGCCCGATGAGCGCGTTAGCGGGATTAAAGCTTGCCGGTGAGATGCCAGCGCTGGTAGCGCAGCAACCGAAGCTGACGTTTAATACGAGTCGGCTGTGAAAGCAGGCGATATAGCCATTCGAGACCGAGGTTTTGCCAGACTTTTGGCGCTCGCTTTACGCGCCCGGTAAAGACGTCGTAGGTGCCACCAACGCCCATATACAGCGCCTGAGGATGCACTTGCCGGCACGCCTGCATCAGAAGCTCCTGGCGCGGAGATCCCATCGCCACCGTGACAATAGCAGCCCCGCTATCACGAATGCGCTCGAACAATGCCTGCCGCTGCTCGTCCGTAAAATATCCATCCTGACTGCCGACAATATTGACCTGCCAGAGCTGGCGTAATTTAGCCTCAGTCTGCGCCAGAACCTCGGGCTTTCCCCCCACTAAAAATACCGGCGTCCCCTCCTGACCTGCGCGCTGCATCAACGCTTCCCACAGATCGGCACCGGCTACGCGGTTCACCACGGCTTCTGGGTATTTTTTACGGATAGAGCGAACAACGCTTATCCCGTCAGCATATTTGTATTCTGCGGCGGCAATAAGGCCCCGGATTTGCTCATCATCTTCGGCAGTAAGGACTTTTTCGGCATTGATTGCCACTAACGTGCCCTGACGCAAGTTGCCCCCCGCATAGAGATAATCCAGCGCATGCTGCATATCTCGCCACCCCAGCAGGTTCAGGCCACGGATGTTATAGGAAGGGGCTTCAGTAGAGTTGTTCATGAATATCCTTGTCATGCATTTTGCGTGTCGGCAGCAGGAGCAGGCACGCGGCGCAGGCGCTGATGAATAAGCCCTGCGCTTTCAAAAAGCCAGTAAAGGAGTTTTGCCACGACCAGGCAGGCGCCAAAAATGACGAGGAAGAACACCACCCGTGAGACAAAGGAGTCCAGCCCCTCACGGGCCAGAACGATCATATTGAAAATCGCGCCAAAACAGAACGCGTAGATTATCGCGGCTTTATAGCGGTTGCTTTCCCCGTTCGCCAACTCATAGAGCCAGTCAAACCATTTGATAATCAGCCCGACGACAACCGCGCCCAGAGGAATAAACCACGCGCCTCCCATCACCACCAGCGAACCAATTAATGTCGGGGAAATCGCCAACCCTGAGTGATTATTCAGTACCTGCCAGGTGAAGTAGTTCGCGGTGTTGAGTACGGTGCCCGGGCGGTCCGGCCATACCCAGCTTGGGATGAATACGTAGAAATCGCGGATAATCGGTGCCAGTCCCTGGAACTCGATCTTGTCGTAGTTTTGCAGCAGCAGACCAAGGTTTTCCCACGGAGAGAACGTATCGCGAGTCAGGTACAGGAAAGTATAAAAGGCTTCGTCTCCGCTGACGTTCAGGCCGTAACGCTTAAGCGCCAGCCAGAACATGCCCACAATCCCCAACACGCCTGCGGCTGCCAACATCCACAACGAGATCCAGCCGCGAATGATGCCGATGAACAAGAAGATGGCAAAGGCGATGATGATATTAGCGCGCGTCCCGCCAACAATCATGTACGTCAGCAGGCCGAAGGCAACGGTGCTAACCAGGAAGAAGATCCAGGCCCGGCTGTCCTGACGCAGGAAGTACACCACCAGCATCGCTGGAATAAAGAAATAGAAGAAGCGCTTGAGCGCTACGCCTGACACTTCGCTGGAGAAAATTTGGCTGTACGAATGCAGCTTAAACAGCAGGAAGCCATTATGGGCGAAGAAAATGCCGACGCTGACCAACGCCACCAGCACCAGCATCAGCCAGGTCAGGTGCGTCTCCACCCGGTTCATGGTAAACAACGGCCGCCGCGCTTTATGCTCAACCTTCGCCCTGACCCGGGTTTTATAGGTCACATAATAAATGCCGTAGAAGCAGGCTGCCGCAAGCTGAGCCTGCAACAGCACGTCTGCTGGCACCACCGATACGCCAAAACGGAACACCAGGGTACAGGTAAACGGAAAGCCGAAGAAAAAGGTCAGCAGATAAAGCAGCGAAAAGAAGACGTTGAAGTTAAACCGCACGCGGCGAAATTCCTGATACGTCAGCAGCCCGATAAACCCGACCGACAGGAACCAGACGACAAATAACCCGCCAAATTGTGCCAGACTCATTTTTGCTCTCCTGCCGCGATGCTCAGCGCGTGATGCCACCCATCGATATAGTTAGGGTTAAAGAAAGCGATGTTTTGTTTATCCAGTAAGCGTAGCTGGCGCTGAGCTTCCCGCACGGTCGCTTCATCAAGCACATCCCCGGTAAATAGCACCGGAACATGCTGCTCGACCATATCCTGCCAGAACGGATTTTTGCGGTTCAGCACGCAGGGGATCCCAGCCTGAATCAGCAGGCACAGCGTGCCGATACCCTGCTGGCGTTCAAAAATAAAATAGCCGAGATCGCACCGGCGCAGCAGCGCCAGGTATTCATTGAATTCAATTTTTTCCGTCAGTAGCCGGAGGTTTTCCGGGCTAAACAAAGCGCGGCCGGCCTGTTGCACCTCAGCAATATAAGCTTCGTTATTCGCCGGGTAGCCCATTGGCACAACAACGCGCACCGTGTCGCCAAATTGCTGGTGAATGGCTTTGAGGGCATCAACATGCCGGTTACTGCGATCGCCGGAATTCCCCACCAGCAGCGTTAGCTTCTCGCTATGTTGTCGATCGCCAGCCATCGTGTTGAGGCTCGGATCCATGCGGGTTGGAAAATACAGCAGCTCGCCGGTCACTCGTGGATGACGCTGATGAAAATAGCTTAAATCCCCGCGCGTGGCGAAAACGCGCCCTACGCGCCCCTGGGCAAACCGGCGCAGTTGATAGAACAAACGAAACTTAATGCTGCGCGAAACTTCATACAGATCGGCCCCCCAGATATGCCAGTTCGTCTGCTCTGGCTTCAGACCACCGGTTAACAGCGCAATCCAAAGGCTGCCATTAAACTGCCCGTGGAAAAAGAAATGCTGCTGCCGGTTCGCTCGCGCTTTAGCCAGAACTTCAGCGGCAATAGCCTGCTTTGAAGGACAAAGCGTGATCGACAGCGCCGGAAAAGCGGACAACAGGGATTGATCCCCGGACACCACGATAAATTCTCGGGCATGGGGAGTCGTGGCGGCCAGAACGTCGTTAAAGAAACGCAATACCGTCTGATTATGATGCGGGATATCAGATCCCAATACGTGAATCAGTGTTGTCATGCTCGTCTACGATAAATAAGGAAAACACCACAGCAGAGCGCAAAATAAACAATATAGGTGGCCATATAGGCCTGAGCTGCACCCAGCGCGCCGTGGGCTGGTATCAACCAACGCGAGAAGCCGGTTAATAGAGCAAACTGGCTGATTTCAGTCAAAATATAAAAGCGTAGCGACGCCTTTGCGATGACCAAATAACCAAACACGTAGGCCCCCACTTTCAACACATCACCGACCAGCTGCCAGGCAAAAAGATCCCGCATGGCAATAAACTTTGGTGAAAACAGCAGCCAAATTGCAAAATCACGCAGCAGCCACACGGTCAGGCTTGCCGCCGCCACGGCCGGGAGAACAAACTTTAGTGAACGCACGATTTCACGCGTAATGTCGCTTTTCTCTTTCAGGCGGGCAAGCGTAGGGAGGAGGTACACGCTAAAAGAAGCCGTAATAAACTGCAGATAAGCATCTGAAATACTGCTCACCCCTTGCCAGATACCGACTTCGTCCCAGCTGTAGTGCGCCGCCAGAAGGTTTCGCATCATCACGTAGGCCACGGGGAGCGTGACTGAGGTGATCAGCGCCATAATAGTAAACTTACCAAGATGGCTGGCCAGCAGCTTATCCCAGCTCGGCTTCATATAGCTCAGCGGAACGTGTTCACGCCTGACGAGCATGATGACGGCAGGGATAACGAGCAATGCAGGCACCAATGCCAGGCCTAACAGCGCCCCCTGGTAACCGCCAAAATGATAGCAGGCATAATAAGCCAGCACGCCGATGACGCTGCCGGTAATCAATGCAAGAGCGTTACCTGCGGCGTCACGAAAACCCTTCATGACGGCCAGCGACAGGTTTGCCCATGCAATCCCCATCTGGACCAATGCCACCAGGCGCACCAAATTCTGGTAATCAGCATGGCCGAATAGCCCGACGCTGATTGGCCGCGCGGCCAGGACAAAAATCACCGCCAGCAGCGAAGAAAAGCCCAGCACCATCGCCGAGGATGTGCCGAGCACCCGCTTCAGCTGTTCCGGGTTGTCATGATGCTCAGCAACGTATTTGGTGACGCCGTTAAATATACCCGCCCCGGCAAGCACGCCCAGCACGGTAATCATTTGGCGGAAGTTACCGGCCAGCCCCACGCCAGAAGGGCCAAAAGCAACGGCCAGCATTTTGACTACCAGTAAACCGGCACCAATTTTTACCAGCGTGGACCCTGCGGTCCACACTGAAGCTTTAGCTAACGACATATCAGGCGAAGTAGCTTTGCAGCGTATTGATGACGGTGCGTTGGTTCACCGGCGACAGGTTATAAAAAAGCGGCAAACGCAGCAGGCGCTCGCTTTCGCGGGTCGTAAAGCGGTCTTCCCCGTGGAAGCGACCAAACCGCTCCCCCGCAGGGCAGGCATGCAACGGAATATAATGGAACACTGCCATGATCTCCGCCTCTTTCAGGTATGAAATCAGCGCGCTGCGGTCTTCAATATCGCGCAGTTTGATGTAAAACATATGGGCGTTCTGCAAGCAGTTTTCAGGGATATCCGGCAACTCTATGCGCTCGGCTTTTGCCAACGGTGCAAGGGCATCATGATAGGCTTGCCACAGCTTCAGGCGCTGTTGGTTAATCTTCTCTGCAGCCTCAAGCTGAGCCCAAAGATAAGCGGCCTGCAAATCTGCCATCAGGTAGCTTGAACCGATATCACGCCAGGTATACTTATCCACCTGCCCCCGGAAGAATTGGCTGCGGTTGGTGCCTTTTTCACGAACGATTTCCGCGCGCTCAATCAGCGCAGGATCGTTAATCAGCGTCGCGCCACCCTCACCGCCCGCGGTGTAGTTTTTGGTTTCATGAAAACTAAAACAACCGATGTGCCCAATAGAACCTAACGCACGGCCTTTATAAGTGGACATCACACCCTGCGCGGCATCTTCCACCACGAAAAGGTTATGTTTTTTCGCGATAGCCATAATAACGTCCATTTCACAGGCTACGCCCGCGTAATGCACTGGCACGATAGCGCGTGTTTTTTCGGTGATAGCCGCTTCAATTTTGGTTTCGTCGATGTTCATGGTGTCAGGACGCACGTCCACAAACACAATGACCGCCCCCCGAAGCACGAAAGCATTAGCCGTCGAAACAAAGGTGTAGCTCGGCATAATCACTTCATCGCCAGGCTTGATATCCAGCAGGATAGCGGCCATTTCCAGCGACGCGGTACAGGACGGCGTGAGCAGAACTTTCTTGCTGCCAAAACGCTGTTCCATCCACTGCTGGCAGCGACGGGTGAAACCACCGTCTCCGCACAGTTTGCCGCTGCCCATGGCAGCCTGCATGTATTCGAGTTCTGTACCTACGACCGGCGGAGCATTAAATGGGATCATTTTTTCACCTGTATAACCAGAAGGCGGTGCTTTCTATCGTGGCACCGCTTTTAATATAGCGACGCAGCGCGGCGGTATTGCTCACCTGAGTCGCGACACGCAGGGTTTGCAGGCCACGCTGTATACACCAGTCTTGTGCCGCAGCCATCAGTTCCTCGCCTACGCCTCGTCCGGCGAGCAGGCCAATTCGGGCCTCGACGTCATTCAGTTGCCGCAAGGTCACAAAACCCAGATTCTCGTCACGGCTTTTAAGCAGCAGGCACTGATGGTCAAACGTGCCAAGCACGGCATTTTCAATCCACTGGGCGTAGAAACGGCCACTGTCACCGTTCTTGTACCACGGTGCGCGAAAGCGGCTCTGCGTGAACACCTGCGAGGCGGCCAGGCGAAGCGCGGGAATATCTTCGGGCTGCGCGATGTCGACAGGAATATCTGCATTTTGCGTGCCAGGAAAAAGCGCCAGATCGACTTCGCCTTCAACAAGCTGGAAACCAAGCCGCTGAAGGCCATCCAGCCAGTCGGTACGATGGGTAGGAATTTTTGCCTGAACCCGGGACCAGCGATTTAGCTGCTCTTCCTGCAGCGCAGGAGCGTCTTCAGAAAAACGGACCGCGCTGCTGTTCACGTCAAAGAAGCGATTTTCCCACTCCAGCGGGGCCAGGGTTGCATGAATCAGGCTCATCGCGGGTTACCGCCAAACGCCTTTGGTGTCGATAATCCACGGCTGGCGCACATTTTCGGCAGGGATAGCTTTAAACTCTTTATGATCGACCAGCATGACCAGCACGTCGGCCCGCTTAAGCGCGGCATCCACCGAAGTTAATTCGCAGTGCCCGGCAAGCTTCGTCGGCAGCGTGTGGATATTAGGCTCAACGACAAGCGTTTTACCGCTGTGCCATTCGGCCAGCAGCTCAGCAATTTCCATCGCCGGGCTTTCGCGTAAATCGTCGATGTTAGGCTTAAAGGCGAGGCCAAAACAGGCAATCGTTAACTCACTGGCGCGGCGGCCCGTCTCAGAAAGGCAGTCGGCAATTGCGGCTTTCACCTGGCTAATCACCCACAACGGCTTGCCGTCGTTAACTTCACGCGCGGTGCGGATAAGGCGGGCTTGCTCAGGATTCTGCGAGACGATAAACCATGGATCTACCGCAATACAGTGCCCCCCAACGCCCGGCCCCGGCTGCAGAACATTCACGCGAGGGTGGCGATTGGCCAGACGAATCAGTTCCCAGACGTTGATCCCCTGATCGGCACAGATCAGCGATAATTCATTGGCGAACGCGATATTAACGTCGCGGAAGCTGTTTTCCGTCAGCTTGCACATTTCGGCGGTGCGGGCGTTGGTGATAACGCATTCCCCTTCGAGGAAAATACCATATAGCTCGCTGGCGCGTGCGGAACATACAGGCGTCATGCCGCCCACAACGCGATCGTTTTTGATCAGCTCAACCATGACCTGGCCCGGCAAAACTCGCTCCGGGCAATAGGCGATATTGATATCCGCCTGTTCTCCCACCTGGTGAGGGAAGCTCAAATCCGGGCGCAGGGCAGCCAGCCATTCAGCCATTTGCTCGGTCGCGCCAACGGGAGAGGTCGACTCCAGCACCACCAGAGCGCCTTTTTTGAGCACCAGGGCAATGGACTCTGCGGCGGCTTTCACATAAACCATGTCCGGTTCATGATCGCCTTTAAAAGGCGTTGGTACGGCAATCAGATAAGCATCAGCCTCAACGGGCTGTACGGTGGCGCTCAGGTATCCATCCTCAACGGCGGACTTCACCACCTTATCCAAATCAGGCTCAACAATGTGGATTTCACCACGATTGATAGTATCCACCGCCCGCTGATTAATATCCACGCCGATGACTTTCCGTTGACGGGAAGCAAACGCGGCGGCGGTAGGTAAGCCGATATAGCCAAGGCCAATGACGGAGATGGTGGAAAAACTCATGATTTCACCTGATTTTGTTTTAAAGCATTCAAAATTCGGCTACAAGCGTTGCCATCACCATAAGGGTTATGGGCGCGGCTCATCGCATTATATTCCTGCTCATCACAGAGCAGTCGGGTGACTTCTGCCACAATTTTCTCTTCATCCGTCCCTACCAGGCGCACGGTGCCAGCGGCGACCGCCTCAGGACGTTCTGTGGCTTCACGCATCACCAGCACAGGCTTGCCAAGAGAGGGGGCCTCCTCCTGAATTCCGCCAGAGTCCGTCAGGATAAGCCATGCGTGATTCATGAGATAAACGAACGGCAGGTACTCCTGCGGCTCAATCAGAATCACGTTGTCGACGTGCCCCAGGATGCGTTTCACCGGCTCACTGACATTAGGATTCAGGTGAACCGGATACACAATCTGTACATCGCTGTTTTGTTCGGCGATTTTTGCCAACGCGTGGCAGATGCGCTCAAAACCATCGCCAAAGCTTTCACGGCGATGCCCGGTAACCAGGATCATTTTTTTGCTGGCATCAAGGAAGGTATGTTTGGCCTCAATCTCCCGACGCACGGCATCCTGAGTCAGCACACGATCGCGAACGGAGATCAACGCGTCGATAACGCTATTGCCGGTAACAAAAATCTTTTGCTCGCTGATGTTTTCTTTTAGCAGGTTCTGACGAGCGTTTTCGGTTGGTGCAAAATGCCAGGAAGCAAGGTGTCCAGTTAAGGTACGGTTTGCTTCCTCCGGCCACGGGGAAAAGAGATCGCCGGTGCGTAATCCCGCCTCAACGTGGCCGACAGGAATCCTCTGGTAGAATGCCGCAAGGCTCGCCGCGACGGTTGTAGTCGTGTCGCCATGAACCAACACGACATCTGGCTTAAAGGATTCCAGAATAGGCTTCAGCCCTTCAAGAATGCGGCAGGTAATTTCCGTCAAGCCCTGCCCCGGTTTCATAATATTTAAGTCGTAGTCTGGCGTAATGGAAAAGAGGTGTAATACCTGATCCAGCATCTCGCGATGCTGAGCCGTTACACATACTTTTGCGTCAAAAAACGCGTCTTTTGCCAACGCATCCACCAACGGGGCCATTTTTATAGCCTCCGGGCGCGTGCCAAAAACTGTTAACACTTTCACGGTGATTCTCTTATGTTGAGTAAGGCGGAGGCATTCCATCGCCCCTCCACCAGCAAAGGGCTTACGCTGCCCTCGGACGACGGGCTAGCGCCACGCCAGCACCGATAAGCGCCCCGACCGCACCCCACATAATCAGCAAGAATGCACGACGAGGACTGTCGCGCTTAACCGGCTCTTCTGGCGTGCGTAAATAGCGGTAAGTTTGGAAGCGAGCATCAACGGTCGGCCCGACGTTTAGCGTATTAAGCATCGCCCGGTTCTGATCGTAATCGATGTCAAAGTCAGGGCCGACGGCCTGAAGACTTTCCAGCCGCGCCTGTAGCATAGGGCGGCCCAGCATAAACATTTCTGAATCAGGAAGTTCTTCAGCAGGGACGTTAGTTTCGCTGCGGGTAATATTTTGCTGTTGAGCAATTTTCAGCGCCTGCTCGACGCTTTTTATTTTGCGGTCGTAGATGGACTGCGCCACCGCTTCCTGCCGTTTGACCTGCGCCTTCATCTGAATGGTTCGCGCAGCCCACGCCCCCGTCAGCTCTTCATTAAGGTGGCTGGCCGCACGCTGGCTGGCAAAAGCCACATACTGACGCAGGAGGTTGTTAGCATCGGCGGCGGTTTCAGCAACAAGCTTAACGCTGTCACTGATATTGCGCGCGCTATCGCTTGGGGTGTACAGAATATTGTCTACAATTTCATCCAACAGCGCGGCATCGGCCTTACTGTTGCCGACCTGACGCTGCTTGTAATAATCCGTCTGAAGCCAGAAATCCCTGCGGGTATCGTAGGCGGAGAGCTGCACAATGAACTCTTTGTAGGCTTCGTCCATCACCGAAGGCTGATCGGCCGTCACCATATTGGCTTTGACATCGAGGTTACGTAAGAACTGCTGTTGAGAATAGTAGCCCCCCAACATATTGACCGTTGGGCGGTCGGTTATCGCCGTTGAACTCCACTCTTGTTTCGCTAAAAAAGTGTAAATCAGCGCAATAAGGGCAAACACAAAGGCAATTCCGATAATCCAGAATTTGCCCTGCCACAGCGTGCGAAACAAACCACGAATATCCAGCTCGTTTTCTACTGCCGGGTAACTGCCTGGCACGTTGTCTTTCATCGCTTCCCCAATTCAAGTCAGACTAAATGTTTACGTTGTTGTTTCTGCGAACGCGACGTTTATGACGTCTGATAAAGCGAGCCACTTTCCAGGCTCGTTTAATACAAAAATCGTATAGTACAAATGCAAGCAAGAACAATGCCAACATTACCCACTCTGGGATAAAGTGCAGATATTCAGCGGCAACGCCAATAGCTGCAAGCAGTGCTGCGGCGAGCGTAATCAACACAAAAGCCTGCCGTGAAGTAAAACCTGCGCGCATGATTAAATGATGGATGTGCTGCCGGTCCGGAGAGAATGGGCTCATGCCCTTACGCAAACGACGATACATAATGGCAATCATGTCCATCAGGGGAATCGCAATGATCCACAGCGCGGTCACCGGGCTTATTGGATGTGTTTGTCCCTGCGTCGTCTCCAGCAGGATCCATATAACCGTAAAGCCAATTAAGGTGCTGCCAGCATCCCCCATAAAGACTTTATAGCGACGCCCAAGCACGCCCAGGTTAAGAAGGATGTATGGCAAGATGGCAACGATCATCGCAAAACACCACATCGCGAGACTGTACTGGCCATCAAAGAATAGAATAATGCCGATCGCAGCAAACGAAACGGATGAGAGCCCGCCAAGCAAGCCGTCAATCCCATCCACCATATTGAATGCGTTGATCGCCGCCCATACGGCAAACAATGTCAGGAAATAGCCAAATGGGCCAAGTACCAGCTCCCATGAACCAAATATGTAGCCCAGACTGCTAAGATGCAGATTGCCATAGAACATCATAACGATGCCTACAAGCGCTTGAATTGACGCGCGAATTTTTACTCTTACATCATAACGATCGTCAAGCGCCCCCACTAAAACAAGCACGCCTGCACAGGTTAAATAAAGCCAGCCATGGGGAATGTAGTACTTCCCTAGTATGAATGAAAAACAGATGCCTGCGTAAACAGAGATCCCACCAACCAGGGGAATCAACCCCTGATGGCGTTTACGGAAATTCGGTTTATCAACAAGACCAATTCTCTTCGCTACCTTACGTGCAATAAAAAGAAAGACGGTAGTAAAGATGAAAATTAGGAGTAAGTCAGTTACGGCGGTGACTAAATTCACAGTGAAAGTTCTCTGCAAGATTTATGGGCAAAGTCAGCATAGTCGAAATATGCAACTGTCCCGAAGAGATTAAACATAATTCCTCCCTGAACAAACTGTTAGCTATAGATTATTTCCATAGCAAAAGGAATTTTGAATAGATAACGATAGCGAATACATTCATCGTCTGTATATCGTATCTAGCAGAAAAGAAAAACGCCACGACTAAGCGTGGCGTTCCCCGAGTTTTTGTGACTTACGAGCGCTTCATCATGTCAAAGAAGTCATCGTTGGTTTTCGTCATCGCCAACTTGTTGATGAGGAATTCCATGGCATCAATTTCACCCATTGGGTGGATGATTTTGCGCAGGATCCACATTTTCTGCAGCTCTTCTTGCGTGGTGAGAAGCTCTTCTTTACGGGTACCGGAACGGTTGTAGTCGATTGCCGGGAAGACGCGTTTTTCTGCAATCTTACGGGACAGATGCAGTTCCATGTTACCCGTACCTTTAAACTCTTCGTAGATAACTTCATCCATTTTAGAGCCTGTATCGATAAGCGCGGTCGCGATAATGGTGAGGCTACCGCCTTCTTCCACGTTACGCGCGGCGCCGAAGAAGCGTTTTGGACGGTGCAGGGCGTTAGCGTCCACACCACCGGTCAACACTTTACCGGAAGCCGGCACGACGGTGTTGTAGGCGCGAGCCAGACGGGTAATGGAGTCCAGCAGGATGATAACGTCTTTTTTATGCTCAACGAGACGCTTAGCCTTCTCGATAACCATTTCGGCTACCTGCACATGGCGGGAAGCTGGTTCGTCAAAGGTAGAAGCAACCACTTCGCCTTTAACCAGACGCTGCATCTCGGTCACTTCTTCCGGACGCTCGTCAATCAGCAGTACCATCAGCACGCAGTCAGGATGGTTGTAGGCGATGCTCTGCGCAATATTCTGCAGCAGCATGGTTTTACCGGCTTTTGGCGGTGCCACAATAAGACCACGCTGGCCACGGCCGATTGGCGAAGCCAAATCCAGTACACGCGCCGTTAAGTCTTCAGTAGAACCATTACCACGTTCCATGCGCAGACGAGAGTTGGCATGCAGCGGGGTTAAGTTTTCAAACAGGATTTTGCTACGCGCATTTTCCGGTTTGTCATAGTTCACTTCGTTTACTTTCAACAACGCAAAGTAACGTTCGCCTTCTTTCGGCGGACGAATCTTACCGGAGATGGTATCCCCTGTGCGGAGGTTGAAACGGCGGATTTGGCTGGGAGAAACGTAGATGTCATCGGGACCGGCGAGGTAGGAGCTGTCTGCTGAGCGGAGGAAACCAAATCCATCCTGCAGTATCTCCAGCACACCGTCACCAAAGATATCTTCGCCACTCTTAGCGTGTTGCTTCAGGATGGAGAAAATGATGTCCTGCTTGCGCATGCGGGCTTGGTTTTCCAGCCCCATATTTTCGCCGAGAGTAATCAGCTCAGAAACCGGCGTATTCTTTAATTCGGTAAGATTCATAATGGTGGGTTCTTAAACTCGGGGTAAATCTCGAACTTAGTTTCGTGAATGGTATGGCAGGGTCATCCGTGCCTGTTTAATGGCTACCACACATGTCTAATCGCTGCCTGGTCATAGGAAAAACTCAGAACTGAAACGACACGACGGAATGAGTGATAAGCCCGAAATCGGTTATGCGTCCGTTGTGATTGCTGTAAAAGAGAGTTGATTAAACAGCGAACGGGAAGCATTAGGTATTACAAAGATTCAAACTAAAAGGCAAGTTCAAAGCGAAGTCAAAGTTAAGTTAGCATGACTGACGCCGGGCGTCCAGCAGCTCACAAAAAAATGCAAGCCCGGTACGCACCGGCTGAGATCCCGTTATGCCAGATTAGCGTCGAGGAACTCTTTTAACTGGCCTTTGGACAACGCACCGACTTTGGTGGCAGCCACTTCGCCGTTTTTGAACAGCAGCAGAGTTGGAATACCGCGAATGCCGTATTTAGGCGCAGTGCCCGGGTTCTGGTCAATGTTCAGCTTAGCCACGGTCAGTTTGCCCTGATATTCATCAGCGATCTCGTCAAGAATCGGGGCAATCATTTTGCAAGGACCACACCACTCTGCCCAGAAATCAACCAGAATCAACCCGTCAGATTTAAGCACGTCCGTGTCGAAACTGCCGTCAGTCAGGTGAATAATTTTATCGCTCATGTTCTACTCCACAGGATTGTGTCTACCTTGTTGGTGTAGCATTAACCAACTTGGGGTGACTTTATTTCACCCGGTTTATTTCAACGGATGTGCTTTCGTAAAGCAATAGTAAACTGATATTCTACCACACTATGAGCAAAACACATTTGACCGAAAAGAAGTTTTCCGACTTCGCCCTGCACCCTAAGGTGATTGAAGCCCTTGAAAATAAAGGGTTCCATAACTGCACCCCAATTCAGGCACTGGCACTACCGCTGACACTGGCGAATCGTGACGTTGCAGGGCAGGCGCAAACCGGTACAGGCAAAACGATGGCGTTTCTGACGTCCACGTTCCATTATTTACTCTCCCACCCGGTTCCTGAGAACCGCCAGGTGAATCAGCCGCGCGCCTTGATTATGGCGCCAACCCGCGAGTTAGCGGTACAGATTCACTCGGATGCAGAACCGC
Organism: Cedecea sp.; assembly: GCF_036500665.1. NCBI lineage: Bacteria > Pseudomonadati > Pseudomonadota > Gammaproteobacteria > Enterobacterales > Enterobacteriaceae > Cedecea > Cedecea sp. Next base: position 18,592 of record NZ_DASYBS010000016.1, on the reverse strand, counting down.
TGGCTCAGGCAACAGGCCTGAAGCTTGGCCTTGCCTATGGCGGCGACGGCTATGATAAACAGCTAAAAGTGCTGGAAAGCGGCGTTGATATCCTGATCGGCACTACCGGTCGCTTGATCGACTACGCAAAACAAAATCACATTAACTTAGGTGCCATTCAGGTTGTGGTACTGGATGAAGCCGACCGCATGTACGATCTCGGCTTTATCAAAGATATTCGCTGGCTGTTCCGCCGCATGCCGCCGGTGACCCAGCGTCTGAACATGCTGTTCTCTGCGACCCTTTCCTACCGTGTACGCGAGCTTGCTTTCGAGCAAATGAACAATGCGGAATATGTAGAAGTTGAACCGGAACAGAGAACCGGCCACCGCATCAAAGAAGAGCTTTTCTATCCTTCTAACGAAGAGAAAATGCGCCTTCTGCAAACGCTTATCGAAGAAGAGTGGCCGGATCGCGCCATCATTTTCGCCAATACCAAACACCGTTGCGAAGATATTTGGGGCCACCTGGCCGCAGATGGTCATCGTGTCGGGCTGTTAACCGGCGATGTCGCACAGAAAAAACGCCTGCGTATTCTCGAAGAGTTTACCCGTGGCGATCTCGACATTCTGGTCGCCACCGACGTTGCGGCTCGCGGCCTGCATATCCCGGCGGTAACCCACGTCTTTAACTACGATCTGCCTGACGATTGTGAGGACTACGTTCACCGTATTGGCCGTACAGGCCGTGCCGGGGCAAGCGGTCACTCCATCAGCCTCGCGTGTGAAGACTACGCCCTAAACCTGTCGGCGATTGAAACCTATATTGGCCACTCGATTCCAGTGAGCAAATATAACGCCGAAGCACTGTTAAATGAGTTCCCACCGCCAAAACGTCTGACCCGTAGCCGCCCAGGCAACGGCCCACGTCGCGGTGGCGCTCCCCGTGGTAATCGTCGTCGCGCAGGTTAAAAATCTATGCTTAGCACCACCTCACTGTATGCAGCAATTGATCTGGGTTCTAACAGTTTTCATATGTTGGTTGTGCGTGAGGTGGCGGGAAGCATACAAACCCTGACCCGCATTAAACGAAAAGTTCGCCTCGCTGCTGGCCTTAACAGCGAGTGCGTACTCTCCCCGGAAGCCATGGAGCGGGGCTGGCAATGCCTGCGCTTATTTGCTGAACGCCTTCAGGATATTCCTCAGAACCAAATCCGCGTTGTGGCTACTGCCACGCTGCGCCTCGCCGTCAATGCCGATGTTTTTCTGCAAAAAGCACAGCAAATCCTCGGCTGCCCGGTGCAGGTTATTCGCGGTGAAGAAGAAGCCCGCCTGATTTATCAGGGCGTCGCCCACACAACCGGCGGAGACGATCGACGTCTGGTGGTGGATATTGGGGGTGCGAGTACCGAGCTGGTGACCGGCACCGGCGCACAAACCACCTCGTTATTCAGCCTTTCAATGGGCTGCGTGACCTGGCTGGAGCGCTTCTTCAGCGACAGAAATCTCGCCCAAGAAAACTTTGCTGCGGCAGAAGCTGCAGCAGCAGAAGTCCTCAGCCCGGTGATTAACGAGCTGAAAAGCCACGGCTGGAAAATCTGCGTCGGTGCTTCGGGTACCGTGCAGGCGCTGCAGGAAATCATGATGGCACAGGGGATGGACGAACGTATCACCCTCGCAAAACTCCAGCAATTAAAACAGCGCGCTATTCAGTGTGGCCGCCTGGAAGAGCTGGAAATTGAAGGCCTCACGCTGGAACGTGCGCTGGTTTTCCCAAGCGGTCTTGCCATTCTAATCGCCATATTCGAACAGCTCAGCATTGAATGTATGACGCTTGCCGGCGGTGCGCTGCGTGAGGGATTGGTCTACGGCATGCTGCATCTTGCGGTTGACCAGGAGATTCGCCAGAGGACGCTGCGCAACGTTCAGCGCCGCTTTATGGTGGACACTAGCCAGGCGGCTCGCGTGGAACAGCTTGCGCAGAATTTTGCTTCACAAATCGCAGAGCCGTGGGGGCTGGATCCACTCAGTCAGCAGATGCTGGCAAGCAGTGCCCTGCTGCATGAAATTGGCTTAAGCATCGATTTTAAACATGCTCCGCAGCATGCGGCCTATCTGGTGAGAAATCTGGATTTGCCAGGATACACGCCGGCACAGAAAAAGCTGCTGGCAACGCTGCTGCTCAACCAGACCAATCCTGTCGATCTCTCTTCGCTCCACCAGCAAAACGCGGTCCCGCCGCGTGTGGCAGAAAGGCTTTGCCGCCTGTTACGCCTGGCGATTATTTTTGCAAATCGCCGCCGGGACGACATTCTTCCCGAAATTAAGCTGCAGGCCGACGGCGAAACGCTGCATCTGGCATTGCCCGATACCTGGCTGGCCTGCCACCCTCTCGGTGCCGAACTGCTGGAACAGGAAAAACTCTGGCAGAGCTACGTTCACTGGCCACTCAGCGTCAACTGATCTAGCTTTTACGTGCTTTTGCCAGCATTTCGCGGATGTTGGCCACATTACTCTGCCCTTTTTGCATTCTTTCTTCGGCAGAAACCACCTTCCGCTCGGTTTCCCAGCTTAAATCATCCTGAGGTAGTTCCAACAAGAACCGGCTTGGCTCCGGGCGCACCAGCTCGCCGTACTGACGGCGTTCGCGGCAAAGCGTAAACGTCAGCTCTTTTTGCGCCCGGGTGATCCCCACATAAGCCAGACGGCGCTCTTCATCCACGTTATCTTCGTCGATGCTGCTTTGGTGTGGCAGAATCCCTTCTTCCATGCCGACGAGGTAGACATAGGGAAACTCCAGTCCCTTAGAAGCATGCAGAGTCATCAGTTGAACCTGATCGGCCTCTTCCTCGCTTTCACCTCGCTCCATCATGTCGCGCAGTGTAAAACGCGTAACCACCTGCGTTAAGGTCATTGGTTCGTTCAGATCGCTGCCTTCAAGCATTTCCGTCATCCAGCTAAAGAGCTGATTAACGTTTTTCATGCGCATTTCCGCAGCTTTCGGGCTTGGTGAGGTCTCGTAAAGCCAGCTTTCGTAGTCAATACCGTGAATAAGATCGCGTACTGCCGCCACCGGTTCGCGTTCAGCAAGCGCAGCTACGTCCTGTAACCAATGGGTAAACCGCTGTAGCGACTCAAGGCCGCGTCCGCTTAGCGTCTGGCTCAGCCCCATATCGAAACTGGCGGTAAACAGGCCTTTATTACGCTGCATCGCCCACTCGCCGAGTTTTTGCAGCGTTGCCGGGCCGATCTCGCGCTTAGGCGTATTCACAATGCGCAGAAAGGCACTGTCGTCATCCGGGTTCGTCAACACGCGCAGGTAGGCTAGCAGGTCTTTAATCTCCGGGCGGGAAAAGAAAGATGTGCCGCCCGAGATACGATACGGGATGCGGTTTTGCATCAGCATCTTCTCAAACACCCGTGACTGGTGGTTACCGCGATACAGAATGGCGTAATCTTTGTAGTTGGTTTTATTGATAAAGTGGTGTGCGATCAGCTCGCCGGTGACGCGTTCGGCTTCATGCTCTTCGTGATTCGCCGTCACCACTTTTAACTCCGCGCCGTGCTCCAGCTCGGAGAAAAGTCGTTTCTCAAAAACGTGCGGGTTATTGGCAATCAGAATGTTTGCCGCATTCAATATACGGCGGGATGAGCGGTAGTTCTGCTCAAGCTTGATCACCTGCAACGCCGGAAAATCTTTGCTCAGCAGCACCAGATTCTGCGGGTTCGCCCCGCGCCAGGAATAGATAGACTGGTCATCGTCGCCCACAACGGTGAAACGCGCACGCGCGCCGACAAGCAGTTTCACCAGCTCATACTGGCTGGTGTTGGTATCCTGATATTCATCCACCAGCAGATAGCGGATGCGGTTTTGCCAGCGTTCGCGAACCTCTGCATTGCGCTGCAGCAGCAATGTTGGCAGCAGAATAAGATCGTCAAAATCCAGCACGTTACAGGACTTCAGGTGCGTATCGTAAAGGCCATAGCAATGGGCAAAAATACGATCCCGCTCGCCCTTCGCCTGCGCGGCGGCCTGAGCCGGAGATAATAAGCCGTTCTTCCAGTTAGAGATCGTCGAAATCAGCTGCTGGAGAAGCACCTTGTCATTTTCCAGCAGGCCTTCGGTTAACTCTTTTAACAGCGCGGTCTGATCGGTATCGTCGAACAAAGAAAAGTTAGATTTCATCCCAAGCGCCGCGTGCTCGCGCTTAATGATCTCCAGCCCCAGCGTATGGAATGTAGAGATCATCAGCCCACGCGCTTCTTTGCGTCCCAGCGTTTGCGAGACGCGCTCTTTCATTTCGCGCGCGGCCTTATTGGTAAAAGTGACCGCCGCAATCTGGCGCGCCTGATAGCCACTTTCGCGGATCAGATGTGCAATTTTATTGGTGATTACGCGCGTTTTACCCGAGCCGGCCCCGGCCAATACCAGGCAGGGTCCGGTGACAAATTCGACGGCTTGTTGTTGGCCAGGGTTTAAACGCATACGGTCACTCAATGAAAGTCAGGAGGGGACAAAAACAGCGTGGTAGTATAGCGAGCGTAATCAACATGACTCAAGGCACTATCATGGCAAAAACCGCAGCAGCACTGCATATCCTTGTAAAGGAAGAAAAACTGGCTCTGGACCTTCTGGAGCAGCTTAAAAACGGCGGCGACTTCGAGAAACTGGCGAAGAAGCACTCCACCTGCCCGTCCGGCAAAAAAGGCGGCCATTTAGGTGAATTCCGTCAGGGCCAGATGGTTCCTGCGTTCGATAAAGTGGTGTTTTCCTGCCCGCTGCTGGAGCCTTACGGCCCGCTGCATACCCAGTTCGGCTACCACATCATCAAAGTGCTGTACCGCAACTGAGTTAAAGGCCGGGTTCCCGGCCTTTTCTTTACTCTTTATTTCGTCGACTGCAAAGTTTGCTGGGCTTCATGCTTCAGCAAGTGTGTACCGACTGCCATCTGGAACACTTTAAAAATAATGCCGTTTACGAAGGTGGTCAGCGTGAGGGTAATAAAAGCCGTCATAATCCAGTCGATCACCGGCATCCCGCTGTGCAGCAAATAGGGACGGTAAATCAGCATCCCGGCAAACACCACCCAATGGCTCAGGCAGTAGAAGCACTGGAAGAGATGGCCCAGCATCGCATGCTTTTTTGCCGTCCAACTGCGCAACCCTGCAAACAGTTCAGTTTGCGTGATGGTCATCGAAATACTGGCTGCAGCCAGGGCGATCATCAGACAGACTGGCAGATCCGTGGTTAAGGTTGAAATCATTCCTCATGCCCCTTTTCATTGAAATAGCTAATAAATTCGCTACCGATATCTTGTAATGTCAGGCTTTTAAACCGCGCCAGCACTAAATCTTCAGCGGCGGCAAAAGTCTCGGACATCACTCGATTGACTCCCTGCTCCACCAGGCATTGCGGGTTTTCATTGCGATTGCCTAGCGCAAATAGCCCCGGAGATCCCAGTGCCAGATAAATATCCAGTAACGTCACCTCGCTGGCCGGGCGGCATAGCCTCCAGCCGCCGTGGTGGCCTTTGGTCGAGCAGACGATGTTGTTCTCGCGCAGACCGGCGAGCACTTTACGAATAAACGCCGGATTGCCGTCAATAAAAGCGGCCATTTGTTCCGAGGTTAGCGGTTTGTCCATCTGCTCCAGGTGAAGCAGAATGTGCAGCGTTGCTGAGAAGGAGTTATTTGTTTTCATGTAACTTACAATATTACATAAAAAGAAAGTCGGCAAGACGACGGGCACAAAAAAAGGCGCCTGGGCGCCTTTTTCGTATTGCTAAATAATTAGCCAGCAACAGCAATGCGTTTCATATCAGTCATATAGCCACGCAGTTTCTTGCCCACTTTTTCGATTTCGTGATGACGAATCGCTTCGTTCACGTCACGCAGCTGGGCGTTGTCTACAGCGGCAGCCGGGATCTCTTTACCCAGGTCGCCCGGCTGCAGAGTGGTCATGAACTCTTTCAGCAGCGGAACGGCGGCGTAGGAGAACAGGTAGTTACCGTATTCGGCGGTATCAGATATAACCACGTTCATTTCGTACAGGCGCTTACGTGCAATGGTGTTAGCAATCAGCGGCAGCTCGTGCAGGGACTCGTAATATGCAGACTCTTCGATGATGCCGGCATCAACCATGGTTTCGAAGGCCAGCTCAACGCCCGCTTTCACCATCGCGATCATCAGCACGCCTTTATCGAAGTACTCCTGCTCGGAGATCTTGCCTTCAAACTGTGGTGCGGTTTCGAAAGCAGTCTGGCCGGTCTCTTCGCGCCAGGTATGCAGTTTCTTATCGTCATTCGCCCAGTCTGCCATCATGCCGGAAGAGAATTCACCGGAGATGATATCATCCATATGCTTCTGGAACAGCGGAGCCATGATGGTTTTCAGCTGCTCGGACAGCGCGTAAGCACGGATTTTTGCCGGATTGGACAGACGGTCCATCATCAGCGTTATACCGCCCTGCTTCAGCGCTTCGGTGATAGTTTCCCAGCCGAACTGAATCAGTTTTTCTGCATACGCGGCATCGGTACCTTCCGCCACCAGCTTGTCGAAGCACAGCAGAGAACCCGCCTGCAGCATACCGCACAGAATAGTCTGCTCGCCCATCAGGTCAGATTTCACTTCAGCAACGAACGAAGACTCCAGAACACCCGCACGGTGGCCACCGGTTGCCGCAGCCCAGGCTTTGGCGATTGCCATACCTTCGCCTTTCGGATCGTTTTCAGGGTGAACCGCGATAAGCGTTGGCACACCAAAACCACGTTTGTATTCTTCACGTACTTCGGTACCTGGGCACTTCGGTGCTACCATCACAACGGTGATATCTTTACGGATAGTTTCACCCACTTCTACCACGTTAAAACCGTGGGAGTAGCCCAGCGCTGCACCGTCTTTCATCATCGGCTGTACGGCCTGAACAACTGAGGAGTGCTGTTTGTCTGGCGTCAGGTTAACCACCAGGTCTGCCTGCGGGATCAGCTCTTCATAGGTGCCGACTTTGAAGCCGTTTTCGGTAGCTTTACGCCAGGAAGCACGCTTCTCAGCGATAGCTTCAGCACGCAGGGCGTAGGAAACATCCAGCCCGGAGTCACGCATGTTCAGGCCCTGGTTAAGGCCCTGAGCGCCGCAGCCGACGATGACGACTTTTTTACCTTTGAGGTAGCTTGCTTCATCGGCGAATTCTTCGCGCCCCATGAAGCGACATTTACCCAACTGCGCTAACTGCTGACGCAGGTTCAAAGTGTTGAAATAATTAGCCATCGTAGAACTCCGTATGTGTCGTGTTGTGCTTATTGTAAGGGCTCTGCAGCCGTGTCGTGCTGCGAAGAATGAACCCACTATATGACAGGAAATGCGTTGCTGAAATTGATATATTAACAACGTCGCGTTGCAATTATTGCAATGCAAAAACGAGGCCTGATGACCATGGATTTACGCGATCTGAAAACCTTTCTGCACCTGGCCGAAAGCCGCCATTTCGGGCGTAGCGCGCGAGCCATGCACGTCAGCCCTTCCACGCTTTCGCGCCAGATCCAGCGGCTTGAAGACGACCTTGGGCAGCCTCTTTTTTTACGTGATAACCGCACCGTAACGCTGACAGAAGCCGGCGAGCAACTCCGCCAGTTTGCCCAGCACACGTTGCTGCAATATCAGCAGATGCGCCACACGCTCGGCCAGCAGGGCCCTTCCCTGAGCGGAGAGCTGCATCTTTTCTGCTCGGTGACCGCCGCCTACAGTCATCTGCCGCCCATTCTTGACCGCTTCCGGGCCGAACATCCCTCCGTTGAGATTAAGCTGACCACGGGTGACGCCGCGGATGCGGTAGAAAAGGTCGACTCCAACGAAGCCGACCTCGCGATTGCCGGAAAGCCTGAATCCCTGCCGCCTGGCGTAGCTTTCTCAATGCTGGAAAACTTATCCGTTGCTTTAATCGCCCCCGCACTGCCTTGCCCGGTGCGCGCGCAGGTGAGCCAGCCGGAGCCAGACTGGGCCAAAATTCCGTTTATCATGCCCGAGCAAGGGCCGGTACGCCGCCGTATCGAACTGTGGTTCCGCCGCCAGAAAATCAGTAATCCGGTGATTTACGCCACCGTCGCCGGGCATGAAGCCATGGTGTCAATGGTGGCGCTGGGATGCGGCGTTGCGCTGATCCCGGAAATCGTGCTGGAAAACAGCCCCGAACCGGTACGCAACCGCGTCCTGATTCTCGAGCGTAACGATGAGAAAACCCCGTTTGAGCTGGGCGTTTGCGTACAAAAAAAGCGGCTCAATGAGCCGCTTATCAGCGCGTTCTGGAAGCTACTGCCGGGTAGCCACTAGCCTGCCAGGAAGAAACGGAACGCCGGGTTTTGAGTTTCGTCGTGACATTCGTAGCCCAGCTCATTGAGTCGGGTTTCGAAGTCCGGCTCATTTTCGCCAAGCTCAAATGCCGCCAGCACTCGCCCGTAGTCAGTACCGTGGCTGCGGTAATGGAACAGTGAAATGTTCCAATGCGTCCCCAACGTGCTTAGGAACTTCAGCAGTGCGCCCGGTGATTCCGGGAATTCGAAGCTGTACAGCCTTTCACGCAGCGGCTTAGAAGGCCGCCCGCCGACCATGTAGCGAACGTGCAGTTTCGCCATCTCATCGTCGGAGAGATCTACCACGCCGTAGCCACCCTCGCTCAGCTGAGCAATGATCTCTTTACGCTCTTCCAGACCACGAGTCAGGCGCACGCCGACAAAAATGCAGGCATTGTCAGAGCTGGCGTAGCGGTAGTTGAACTCGGTAACCGAGCGCCCGCCCAACAGCTGGCAAAACTTCAGGAAACTGCCTTTTTGCTCAGGAATGGTAACCGCAAGCAACGCTTCCCGCTGCTCGCCCAGCTCACAGCGCTCGGAGACATAGCGTAATCCGTGGAAATTCACGTTTGCACCAGACAGCACGTGCGCCAGACGTTCGCCGCGAATGTTGTGCTGCTGGACGTATTTTTTCATTCCTGCCAGCGCCAGGGCGCCGGATGGCTCAGCTACAGCTCGCACGTCTTCGAACAAATCCTTCATCGCCGCGCAGATAGCGTCGCTGTCCACGGTGATGATGTCGTCGAGGTACTCCTGGCAAACACGGAACGTTTCGTCGCCGATGCGCTTAACCGCAACGCCTTCGGCAAACAGCCCCACTCTCGGCAGCTCTACCGGCTTTCCGGCATCCAGCGCCGCTTTCAGGCAGGCAGACTCTTCCGCCTCAACCGCGATCACTTTGATCTGCGGCATCAGCTGTTTGATCAGAACCGCCACGCCTGCCGCCAGGCCGCCGCCGCCAACCGGCACAAATACGCGATCGAGATGCGCATCCTGCTGCAACAGTTCCAGCGCCAGCGTGCCCTGCCCGGCAATCACCGCCGGATGGTCGAACGGAGGCACATAGGTGAAACCCTGCTGCTGCGAAAGTTCGACGGCCTTAGCTTTTGCCTCATCGAAATTCGCGCCGTGCAGCAGGACTTCGCCGCCAAACGCACGCACCGCATCGACTTTGATATCTGCAGTGGCTACCGGCATAACGATCAGCGACTTAATTCCAAGCCGTGTGGATGAGAGCGCAACGCCCTGAGCATGATTTCCCGCAGAAGCGGTGATCACGCCGCTGGCTTTTTGCTCGCTGTTCAGGCCAGCAATCATCGCGTAAGCACCGCGCAGTTTGAAGCTATGCACCGGCTGGCGGTCTTCGCGCTTAACCAGAATCACGTTATCCAGACGCGAAGAAAGTTTCTCCATTTTCTGCAGCGGCGTGACCTGCGCGACTTCATAAACCGGTGCACGCAGTACCGCTCGCAGATACTCGGCCCCGCAGGGGGCATCGGGTAGCGGTTGTGACTCAGCCATGATTAGCCTCCAAGCTTGCTTTTATCGCGCACAGCACCTTTGTCTGCACTGGTGGCGAGGCTTGCATACGCACGCAGGGCAAAGGAAACCTGACGCTCACGATTGCGAGGAGTCCATGCCGCTTCACCGCGAGCTTCCTGCGCTTCACGACGCGCCGCCATCTCCTGGTCGCTGAGCTGCAGCTGAATACCACGGTTAGGAATATCGATGGCAATCATGTCGCCGTCTTCAATCAGGGCAATGTTGCCGCCGCTGGCCGCTTCCGGGGAAACGTGACCAATCGACAAGCCAGAGGTACCACCGGAGAAACGCCCATCGGTGACCAGCGCGCAGGCTTTACCCAGTCCCATCGATTTCAGGAAGGTGGTTGGGTAGAGCATTTCCTGCATGCCCGGCCCACCCTTCGGCCCTTCATAGCGAATGACAACCACATCACCTGCCACGACTTTACCGCCGAGGATAGCGTCTACCGCGTCGTCCTGGCTTTCATAAACTTTGGCTGGGCCCCGGAATACCAGACTGCCCTCATCTACGCCGGCCGTTTTAACAATACAGCCGTTTTCCGCGAAGTTGCCGTACAGAACGGCCAGACCACCATCTTTGCTGTAGGCATTTTCCAGTGAGCGAATGCAACCATTGGCGCGATCGTCGTCCAGCGTGTCCCAACGGCAGTTCTGCGAAAAGGCCTGGGTGGTACGAATGCCTGCCGGACCCGCACGGAACATCGTTTTCACCGCGTCGTCTTTGGTCAGCATCACATCGTATTGCTCAAGAGTCTGCGGCAGCGAAAGACCGAGCACGTTTTTCACTTCGCGGTTAAGCAACCCGGCGCGATCCAGCTCTCCGAGAATCCCGAGCACGCCACCTGCACGGTGCACGTCTTCCATATGGTATTTCTGGGTGCTTGGTGCGACTTTACAGAGCTGAGGAACCTTGCGGGACAGCTGGTCAATGTCGGTCATGGTGAAGTCGATTTCAGCTTCTTGCGCAGCAGCCAGCAGGTGCAGAACAGTGTTAGTGGAGCCACCCATGGCGATATCCAGCGTCATGGCATTTTCGAACGCCGCTTTGCTGGCGATGCTGCGCGGCAGCGCGCTGGCATCGTCCTGTTCGTAATAGCGTTTGGTCAGTTCGACAATGCGTTTCCCGGCGTTCAGGAACAGCTCTTTACGATCGGCGTGCGTCGCCAGCAGTGAGCCGTTTCCTGGCTGAGACAGGCCCAGCGCTTCGGTCAGGCAGTTCATGGAGTTGGCGGTGAACATTCCGGAACAAGAGCCGCAGGTCGGGCACGCAGAACGTTCAACCTGCTCGCTTTGCTCGTCAGAAACTTTCGGGTCCGCGCCCTGAATCATCGCATCCACCAGGTCGAGCTTGATGATCTGGTCAGAAAGTTTCGTTTTGCCGGCTTCCATCGGACCGCCGGAAACGAAGATCACCGGAATGTTCAGGCGCAGCGAGGCCATCAACATCCCTGGGGTGATTTTGTCGCAGTTAGAGATACAAACCATGGCATCGGCGCAGTGAGCGTTGACCATGTACTCAACCGAGTCGGCAATCAGCTCGCGGGACGGCAGTGAATAGAGCATGCCGCCATGCCCCATCGCGATACCGTCATCCACCGCAATGGTGTTGAACTCTTTCGCTACGCCGCCGGAGGCTTCGATTTGCTCAGCAACCAGTTTACCCAGATCGCGCAGGTGAACGTGGCCTGGCACGAATTGGGTGAAGGAGTTAACCACCGCAATAATCGGTTTGCCGAAATCGGCGTCGGTCATCCCCGTTGCGCGCCACAGCGCGCGGGCACCCGCCATATTACGGCCGTGGGTTGTAGTGGCGGAACGATACTTAGGCATGCTTTATTTACTCCAGTCTGTCGGGTAGCAGGCGGTCAGTTGCCGCCCGCCTGATTATATTTTTTGTTTAAGACTTATGGGTTTACCTGATCTAACCAGCCCCATTTGTCTTCAGTTTCGCCGGTGAACAGACCAAAGAATGCCTGTTGAATACGTTTGGTGACCGGGCCACAGCGACCTTCACCCACCTGGATGCGGTCTACGCTACGTACCGGGGTGATTTCCGCGGCAGTACCGGACATAAAGACTTCATCGGCCAGGTACAGAGATTCACGCGACAGCACCTGCTCGCGCACTTCGATACCCAAGTCTTTTGCCAGCTTGATAATCGCGTCACGGGTAATGCCCGGCAGCGCTGAAGAGGTGAACGGCGGGGTGTAAATCACGCCATCTTTCACTTCAAACAGGTTTTCGCCCGCGCCTTCGGACAGGAAGCCATTCACGTCCAGCGCGATCCCTTCCTGATAACCGTGGCGGCGTGCTTCACTACCGACCAGCAGGGAAGAAAGATAGTTACCGCCAGCTTTTGCCGCCGTTGGAATAGTATTTGGCGCCGCGCGATTCCAGGAAGAGACCATTGCATCAATCCCCTGATCCAGCGCTTCGGCGCCCAGATAAGCGCCCCACGGGAAGGCCGCAATGATCACGTCGGTGGTGTACCCGTCCGGCGGGTTAACGCCCATGCCTACGTCGCCAACAAAGACCAGAGGGCGGATGTATGCGCTGGTGAGGTTATTTTTACGGATAACCGCCCGGCAGGCTTCCATCAGTTCATCAACGCTTTGCGATACCGGGAAGCGATAGATTTTTGCTGAGTCACGCAAGCGCTGCATGTGTTCACGATGACGGAACACCACTGGCCCTTTGTGCGAGTCGTAGCAGCGGATACCTTCGAAGACCGAAGTACCGTAGTGCAGCGCGTGGGACATTACGTGTACTTTCGCCTCTCCCCACGGAGTCATCTCGCCATTGAACCAGATGTAATCAGCTTTCTTGGTCGTCATTGTTCTCTTCCTTTTGCGCTCAGGCGCGGATTTGTTGTGATGTTGGTTGCTGGATTTCAACGCAGGCAACGTCAACCAGCTTGCTTAATTGGGTAAACAGTAATTCGACTGGCCGCAGGCTAGCAACGGTCAATTCAATATTAATATTGTCGGTATTCGCCGCCGTGGCCATATTCATGGCGCAGATCTGAAAGCCGCGATGGCGTATTACGCGTAAAACACGTTCTAACGTTTCCGGGCGGAAGCGAGCCTGTACTGCGAGCTGATGTTGCATCATGATAATTTCTCCAGCATTTGCGAGTTACTGGCACCGGGCGGTACCAACGGCCAGACGTTTTCGTACTCATCAATCGAGACGTGAAGCATGTACGGGCCGTCGCTGTTCAGCAGGGCGTCTAATGCGGCTTCTACCTGGTCTTTACGGGTGATGTGCTGGCCAGGGATGCCAAAAGCGCTGGCCAAAGTGAGGAAATCAGGATTATCAGTAAGCGTGGTTTCACTGTAGCGTTCGTCGAAAAACAGCTGCTGCCACTGCCTCACCATGCCCAAACGCTGGTTATCCAGCAGCAGGATTTTGACCGGTAACTGTTTCCGCTTGATGGTGCCCAGCTCCTGAACGTTCATCATGAAAGAGCCATCGCCAGACACGCAGATAACCGTATCTTCGGGTCTGGCGACCTGCGCCCCAACGGCGGCCGGTAAACCAAAGCCCATCGTGCCCAGGCCACTGGAGGTGATGAAGTTTTCCGGGCGGGTAAAGGTCATGTGCTGCGCAGTCCACATTTGGTGCTGACCGACGTCGGTGGTCACAACGGCTTCTGCTGACTTGCGCTCGGAAAGCTGCTTCAGCAGCAGGGGGGCATAAATAGCCTGGCCTGGATGGTCATAGCGCCACTGATGCTCTTCGTTCAGAGCAGCAATATGCTGCTGCCATGCAGCAATCTGCAGCGACTGCTGCAAAGCCGGTAACAGCTGGTTCAGCGGCCCCTGCAGTGCAACGTGCGCCTGACGCAGCTTACTCAGCTCCGCAGGATCGATATCCATATGAATAACTTTGGCGTGGGGCGCAAAGGTGTTCAACTTGCCGGTGACGCGGTCGTCAAAGCGGGCGCCAACGGCCAACAACAGATCGCATTCCTGAACGGCGAGGTTTGCCGCTTTGGTGCCGTGCATCCCGAGCATGCCGGTATAAAACGGATGATCGGCCGGTACAGCGCCCAAGCCTTTCAGCGTGACCGTCGAAGGCATTCCAGTCACGGAGATAAATTCACGAAGTGCCGGAACGGCCTGCGCCATGCCAACCCCACCGCCAACGTATAGCATCGGTTTTTTGGCGTACGTCAGCATTTCGCGCGCTTGCTGCAGCTCGGCAAACGGCAGATCCGCCTCATCCTCAACGGCAGAGAGCCATGCCTCAGGTTCGCCGCTGGCAAGCTGAATATCTTTTGGAATATCAACCAACACTGGGCCAGGACGGCCGGAATTGGCGATCTCAAACGCCTCAGCAAGGACGCGAGGTAATTCATCAAGGGATTCAACGAGGAAGCTGTGTTTGGTGCAAGCCAGTGACAGACCCAGGACGTCAACTTCCTGGAAAGCATCGGTGCCCATCAGCGGTGCGGCAACCTGCCCGGTGATAGCAACAACAGGGACAGAATCTAACAGCGCGTCCGCAAGACCGGTTATCAGGTTGGTTGCACCTGGGCCGGAAGTGGCAATACAAACGCCGGTTTTTCCCGTTGCGCGGGCATAACCGATGGCAGCCATCGCCGCCCCTTGCTCGTGGCGACACAATAGATGTTCCACACCGCCGTCGTACAACGCATCGTACACCGGCATGATCGCGCCGCCAGGATAACCGAAAACTGTTTCAACACCCTGCGCTCGCAACGCATGTACTACCCACTGTGCACCATTCATAGTTAGTTCCCCGTCTCACTACCGGAGAAACAGCATTTTATTCTGCAACACATGCTCTGTTCCTCGCTTCACATTCTTCATGTCAACAAAAAACCCCCGGACCTTTCGGTGCGGGGGTTCTTTTCGATTCAGGCTTGATTTTTAAGCCTTTCTTTCTCCAAGTGCAGCCCCGCACGGTGGGATAATAATCACCACCACGCTAATCACGACCAGGCTAATCACTCGTAGAAGGGCTGTCATTTTCTGTATGTTCTAACGTCTAGTTCGAAGTAATGCCTACAGAGTTATCACAGAGTTTATGCGAAGCACAATATTTTTTTATGACTAAAAGATCGATGCATAAATTAATTAGCATAAAAACTATTTAATTTCAGTGGATAACAGGAACGTGAAAATAATTCATAAAACTGGTCTGCTGAGGCTATTTTCTGCGTAATGCCAGTAAAAAGTTATTGTTCTGGGATCGCTATCGCAGAGATGATTGTAAAAAATTGAACGAAAAAAATAGCCCGGGGGATCTCTCCCGGATAATCAAAAGAACAATATTTAATCATCCGCTGGTCCGGCAAAATGGCGTTTTTCACGGAGGAAAAATGTCACTGTCGGTTGTCTACACCAGAGCAGCGCTCGGTATTCATGCTCCCCAGGTCACGGTTGAGGTGCATATCAGTGCAGGATTACCCGGGCTTACCCTTGTTGGTCTACCAGAAACAACCGTTAGGGAAGCCCGCGACCGTGTCAGAAGCGCGCTGATCAATAGCGGTTACGCCTTCCCGGCGCGCAAAATCACTATAAATCTTGCACCCGCAGACCTCCCTAAAGAGGGCGGACGATACGATTTACCTATTGCACTTGCGCTACTGGCTGCGTCTGAGCAGCTAAGCACATCAAGGCTGACACAGATAGAATTTATCGGTGAGCTCGCGTTAACAGGCGAATTACGTGGTGTTTCAGGCGCAATATCCTCGGCCATGGAGGCATTAAATATAGGCAGAGAAGTCGTTGTTGCCGCAGAAAACGAGGATGAGGTAGGCCTGATCGCTAAACCGGGCTGTTTCGTCGCCACACACCTGACGGAAGTCTGTGCATGGCTGGAAGGAAAAAGCGAACTCCGTGCACCTGTCAGTCCTGCATTATGGCAAGCCGATTACGCTGAAGACATGAACGAAATTATCGGGCAAAGTCAGGGAAAGCGAGCCCTGGAGATTGCCGCTGCTGGCGGCCATAACCTCTTGTTGATCGGTCCACCTGGAACCGGTAAAACCATGTTGGCGAGTCGGCTCAATACGCTTCTTCCCCCGTTGAACGATGCTGAAGCGCTACAGAGCGCTGCTATCCTGAGCCTGGTACAATCATCGATCTTGCAGCGCCATTGGCGTCAGCGACCATTCAGAGCGCCCCACCACAGCGCCTCATTAACTTCCGTCGTAGGGGGAGGCGCTATTCCACAACCGGGGGAGATTTCACTGGCGCACAACGGCGTGTTATTTCTGGATGAACTACCCGAGTTTGAACGCCGGGTACTGGACTCGCTCAGGGAGCCAATTGAGTCCGGAGAAATTCATATCTCCCGTACTCGAGCCAAAATTACCTATCCAGCAGATTTTCAACTTATCGCGGCCATGAATCCCAGCCCGACCGGGCACTACGAAGGCAACCATAATCGCTCCACACCGCAACAGACCCTTCGCTATATGAATCGCCTGTCTGGCCCTTTTCTCGACCGCTTCGATCTCTCCGTAGATATTCCACTTCTTCCTGCCGGGATGCTCAGCAAAACAAGTAATAACGAAGAGAAGAGCGAGGTAATAAGAGCAAGGGTCATGGAGACACGTAACAGGCAGTTCTTAAGGCAGGATAAGCTTAATGCGCGGCTCAGCAACCATGAGATCCGCAAACACTGTGCGCTTGTTCAGGATGATGCGATTTGGCTGGAGGAAACGCTGTTGAAGCTGGGATTATCTGTCAGGGCATGGCAGCGTCTTTTGAAAGTCGCACGCACCATCGCGGACTTACAGCATTGCGAGCAGATAACACGCACGCATCTCCAGGAGGCGCTAAGCTACCGAACCATCGATCGCCTGTTGCTGCATCTGCACAGGTTAACGGAATAAAAAATGGGGCTTTCGCCCCATTTTTTAATCATCGCTGTCGGTGTAGTCTTCAACGGTGTCCATCTGCGGTTTACCGCCGGACAGGGTATGAAAACGTTTTGGACGTTTGATACGTGCCATGTACTTGCTCCAGACACGTTCCGCCTCCGTAGCAGGCTCACGTACACCGCGGCACACAGCTACAAACTGCACTTCTTCTTCAGTACCGGGTTCGCGCTTGCCGAGATCCAGCTCATTGAACGCAAAACCATGGCGTTCTAACAGCTGCGCCTCTTTGATGGTGAAATCACCATGGCGAGCAAACCCGCGCGGATAATGTTTATTGTCGAAAAACCGATTAGTCGTCGTAAAGCTTTCCGCCATCCTACACGCTCCTGATTTTCTTGGCCGAGCTATTTATGGCGCGGAGTATTAGTTACGCTTGACAGAGTGTAAAACAAAACATTTAAATCATAACGACAAATTATTTTTTGGAGTAAGGCGTGGACACCGAATTACTAAAAACCTTCCTGGAAGTTAGCAGAACACGGCATTTTGGTCGCGCTGCAGAAG
Source organism: Cedecea sp. (assembly GCF_036500665.1). Classification (NCBI taxonomy): domain Bacteria; kingdom Pseudomonadati; phylum Pseudomonadota; class Gammaproteobacteria; order Enterobacterales; family Enterobacteriaceae; genus Cedecea; species Cedecea sp. The sequence continues at coordinate 1,305 of NZ_DASYBS010000016.1, read as the reverse complement.
CACTTTATTTGACGCAGTCTGCGGTAAGCTTTCGCATCCGGCAGCTCGAAAATCAGCTGGGCGTAAACCTTTTTACCCGCCACCGCAATAACATACGGCTGACAACTGCCGGGGAGCGTCTGCTGCCCTACGCGGAAAATCTGATGAATACATGGTTAGCGGCGAAAAAGGAGGTATCGCACACTTCTCAGCACAATCAGCTAACGCTTGGTGCCAGCGCATCGCTTTGGGAGAGCATGCTTTCTGAATGGTTAATTGCGCTTTATCAACAGCATAATGGCCTACAGTTCGAAGCACGAATTGCACAGCGCCAGTCACTGGTCAAACAGCTCCATGAACGCCAGCTGGATCTGTTGCTCACAACAGAAGCGCCCAAAATGGATGAGTTTTCCAGCCAGTTGCTGGGGTATTTCAGCATGGGGCTTTACGCTCCCTCGCAGGAAAGCCGTAAAGATTCACTCAACTATTTACGCATTGAATGGGGGGCGGATTTTCATCAGCACGAAGCCGGTCTCATCGGTAACGATGACATTCCCGTGTTAACCACCAGTTCGGCAAAAATAGCCTGCAAGCTGCTCTCTGAACTTAATGGTTGTACCTTCCTCCCGGTTGAATGGGCAAAGGAACAGTCCGGGATCTGGCCAGTAGCTGAAAGTGCTACGCTTTCCAGACCGCTGTATGCCGTCTGGCTGCAAAACACTGATAAGCAAAATATTATTAAAGAGTTATTAAAGACACCATTAATGGCGCAGTAATGCGCTTTTAATAGCAAAGAACGTAAAGGAGAGGGGTATTTTGGACAAAAAAAATCCTTTGCATAAGCAAAGGATTATATATGGCAGGGGCGGAGAGACTCGAACTCGCGACACCCGGTTTTGGAGACCGGTGCTCTACCAACTGAGCTACGCCCCTAAATTTTTCTACTATTAAGCCTGCTTAATTAGCAGTCTTAATTTTAATAAGTGGCGGAACGGACGGGACTCGAACCCGCGACCCCCTGCGTGACAGGCAGGTATTCTAACCGACTGAACTACCGCTCCACCGAATTTTTCTACAACCACTGATTTTCACATCAGCTTACTGCTAATTTGATGCCTGGCAGTTGATGAACTTTCGTTCACCCTACGGGCCGCTGCTTCGCAGCGTTCAGACTCGCCTTTCGGCTCGTCAGTCCTACTCTCTGAGAGTAGTGAACTGCCTCGTATTACTGACCATTACTGCTAATTTGATGCCTGGCAGTTCCCTACTCTCGCATGGGGAGACCCCACACTACCATCGGCGCTACGGCGTTTCACTTCTGAGTTC
>NZ_DASYBS010000015.1:0-5044 GCF_036500665.1 Cedecea sp. | reverse complement strand
ACGTGGTTTTCGACTGTTTGGGGCAAACCAGAGAACATCATTCATTGTTTTGTGCGAGTAGCGATAAACTTTTCGAGGACAATGGACGTTATCAGCAGTTTCAAACGCTTCCTTCAGGAAGCGTTTTTTTTGCGCTTAATTTTTTCCGTTATAGCGTGTTTTTCTGCGGGCAACGCTCAAGCAACTCGACGCTGCCATCCGCGTTTTGCTGCTCCATGATCACGTCAAATCCCCACAGGCGATGCACATGCTTCAGTACCTCCTTCCTCCCTTTATCCAGCGGTGCACGGTTGTGCGGAATATAGCGCAGCGTTAAAGAGCGGTCGCCACGCAGATCCACATCCCAGACCTGAATATTTGGCTCCAGGTTGCTGAGGTTGTACTGCGCCGAGAGCTGAGAGCGAATTTCCCGATAACCTTCTTCGTTATGGATGGCCGAAATCTCCAGGAAATTATTACGGTCGTCATCCAGCACGGTGAACAGGCGGAAGTCTCGCATCAGCTTAGGCGACAGAAACTGGCTGATAAAACTCTCGTCCTTGAAGTCGCGCATGGCAAAGTGCAGCGTTTCCAGCCAGTCTTTACCGGCAATATCCGGGAACCAGTAGCGGTCTTCTTCCGTCGGTGACTGGCAGATGCGTTTGATGTCCTGGAACATCGCAAACCCGAGCGCGTAAGGGTTAATGCCGTTGTACCACGGGCTGTTATACGGCGGCTGAAACACCACGTTGGTGTGGCTATGGAGAAACTCCAGCATAAAGCGGTCGCTGACTTTTCCCTCGTCATACAGATGGTTGAGAATAGTGTAATGCCAGAATGTCGCCCAGCCTTCGTTCATCACCTGGGTTTGCTTTTGCGGATAAAAATACTGGCTGACCTTGCGCACAATGCGCAGGACCTCACGCTGCCACGGCTCCAGCAGCGGAGCGTTCTTCTCCATGAAATACAGCAGATTCTCCTGCGGTTCGGAAGGGAAGCGATGGGCGGACTCCGCGGTTTTTTCCTCTTCCTTACGCGGCAACGTACGCCACAGCGTGTTTACCTGGCTTTGCAGATACTCCTCGCGGCTTTTCTGGCGCGCTTTTTCTTCCTGCAGCGAAATCTTCTGCGGGCGTTTGTAGCGGTCCACGCCATAGTTCATCAGGGCATGGCACGAGTCCAGCAGCCGCTCTACTTCATCCACACCGTAGCGCTCCTCGCACTGGGTAATGTAGTTTTTGGCAAAAATAAGGTAGTCGATTATCGAGCTGGCATCCGTCCAGCTGCGAAACAGGTAGTTATTTTTAAAGAAGGAATTATGCCCGTAACAGGCGTGTGCAATCACCAGCGCCTGCATAGTGATGGTGTTCTCCTCCATCAGATAGGCAATGCAGGGATTCGAATTGATGACGATTTCATACGCCAGCCCTTGCTGCCCGTGTTTATACAGGCGCTCGGTCTCGATGAATTTTTTGCCAAAAGACCAGTGCGGATAATTAATCGGCATCCCCACGCTTGAGTAGGCATCCATCATCTGTTCTGAGGTGATGACCTCAATCTGGTGGGGGTAGGTGTCCAGCCTGTAGAGCTTTGCTACCCGGTCAATCTCAGCCAGGTAGATATCCAGTAGCTCAAACGTCCAGTCGGGTCCGTCGCTCAGACGGTTGGGATCCTTTGTGGCGAAATCAGTTACGGTAGCCATCAGCGCGCCCTCATTGTTTTCGGCTCTCTCTGAATGGAAAGCCTCACTTTCAAGAATAGACAACTCCTGAAAGATAGCGCCGACAAGTAAAATTTTTTATTCGCGATTTATTGATTCCGATACCCGGCTTTTTGCCCGCCATCTAGCATTTTATTTTGGTTAAAATGTTTTCCCGTGCAGGAGATGCTAATTATTCCGGGCCAGTGCTGGCGGGCAAACCTGTGAGGTTAGTCACCATAATAAAGCCATATGTTGAATAACATATTCAACTGAGTTATCAATATGTAATCAGAAGATTATTCTTTTAGCTAATTGCGGAGCAGATATGCGTGTTGTGGTGCTGGGAAGTGGTGTCGTTGGCGTGGCAAGCGCCTGGTATTTACGTCAGGCCGGGCATGAAGTCACCGTTATCGATCGCGAATCAGGGCCGGCGCAGGAAACCAGCGCTGCCAACGCCGGGCAGATCTCACCGGGCTACGCTGCGCCGTGGGCGGCACCGGGCGTCCCGTTAAAAGCCATCAAGTGGATGTTCCAGCGCCATGCGCCTCTGGCCATCAGCCTGGACGGCACCCAGTTCCAGCTAAAATGGATGTGGCAAATGTTGCGCAACTGCGATACCCGCCACTACATGGAAAACAAAGGCCGCATGGTGCGCCTGGCCGAATACAGCCGCGATTGCCTGAAAGAGCTGCGCCACGCTACCGGGATTCAGTATGAAGGACGGCAGGGCGGGACTCTGCAACTGTTCCGTACCGAGCAGCAGTATGAAAGCGCGGCAAAAGATATCGCGGTGTTGAAAGATGCCGGAGTGCCGTATGAGCTTCTGGAAGCCAGCCAGCTCAATCGCGTAGAGCCAGCGCTGGCGGACGTTGCCCATAAGCTGACCGGCGGGCTGCGTTTACCTAACGATGAAACAGGTGACTGCCAGCTGTTTACCCAAAACCTGGCGCGCATGGCGGCGGAAGCGGGCGTTGAGTTTCGCTTCAATACGCCGGTCGATCGCCTGCTGTACGAAAATCAGCAAATCAGCGGCGTGCAGTGCGGCCAGGAAGTGGTGAAGGGTGATGCTTACGTGGTGGCTTTTGGCTCGTACTCCACCGGCCTGCTCAAGGGCATTGCCGATATTCCTGTCTATCCTTTAAAAGGCTACTCGCTGACTATCCCGATTGCCGATGTGCAGGGCGCGCCGGTCTCGACCATTCTCGACGAGACCTACAAAATTGCCATTACCCGCTTTGATAACCGTATTCGCGTCGGTGGAATGGCGGAAATCGTTGGCTTCAATACCGACCTGCTGCAGCCGCGTCGCGAGACGCTGGAGATGGTCGTCAGGGATCTCTATCCGCGCGGTGGGCACGTGGAGCAGGCGACTTTCTGGACCGGCCTGCGCCCAATGACGCCGGACGGTACGCCGATTGTTGGGCGGACACCGTTCAAGAATCTCTGGCTGAATACTGGACACGGCACGCTGGGTTGGACAATGGCCTGCGGCTCAGGCCAGATGTTGAGCGACCTGATCTCCGGTCGCACGCCGGCGATACCGAGCGAGGATTTAGGTATTGCCCGCTACACGCCAGGCTTTACGCCCCTGAGCGCTCGCCATCTTCATGGCGCACATAACTAAAAGGAGCCGTCATGTCCCGTCCTGTGGTAGCGACGCTGGATCTCAGCGCGCTGCGCAATAATCTCGACGTGGTGCGCCGAGCCGCACCGCATTCTCGCGTCTGGTCGGTCGTTAAGGCCAACGCTTATGGCCACGGCCTGGATCGCGTCTGGTCGGCGCTCAGCGCGACAGATGGTTTTGCGATGTTGAATCTCGAAGAGGCCATTTTACTGCGAGAGCGCGGTTGGAAAGGCCCAATCCTGATGCTGGAAGGTTTCTTCCACGCCGATGAGCTGGCGCTGTTCGACAAATACCGGCTGACCACCAGCCTACACAGCAACTGGCAGGTTAAGGCGATAGCAAACGCGAAGCTGAGCGCGCCGCTGGATGTGTATCTCAAAATTAACAGCGGGATGAATCGTCTCGGGTTTACGCCCGATCGGGTGCACGGCATCTGGCAAAAACTCCGTTCTATCCCGAATGTGGGTCAACTGACGCTGATGGCACATTTTGCCGATGCTGAGCAGCCAGAAGGCATTGTTGGGCCGATGAAACGCATTGAGCAGGCCGCGGAGGGCATTGATGCACCTCGCTCACTGTCAAATTCGGCCGCTACGCTGTGGCATCCTGAAGCGCATTTTAACTGGGTTCGCCCGGGCATCATCCTTTATGGCGCTTCTCCGAGCGGGCAGTGGCAGGATGTGGCAACCAGCGGTATACAGCCGGTGATGACGCTCGGCAGCGAAATTATCGGCATCCAGACCCTGAAAGCGGGCGATACCGTAGGCTACGGCAGCCGCTATACGGCAAGCGGTGAACAGCGTATCGGCATCGTCGCGGGTGGCTACGCGGACGGTTATCCACGCATAGCCCCGGACGGCACGCCGGTGATGGTGGACGGCGTGATGACCAGAGTGGTAGGAAAAGTGTCGATGGACATGATTACCGTGGACCTGACGCCATGCCCGCAAGCCGGTATCGGCAGCCCGGTCGAGCTGTGGGGCAAAAACGTCAAAATTGACGATGTCGCCAGCGCCGCAGGTACGGTTGGTTATGAGCTGATGTGTGCGTTAGCGCCGCGAGTGCCGGTGGTGGTGAGTTAATGTTCCTGTTTCTCTAGAGAAGCTGTTTCGTCGTCATAAATACAGCCCATAAAAGATTGGCGGATATTCCGTTCACTTCCAGCCCTGTTTCATATGCAGCCACCGAACCGGTGAACGTCTCGGGAGAATCACCGTCATTCCCCCGAGACCCCGGACTCCCGGCCAAATAAATCGCCGCAAGCGGTAAACCTCCGTTTTATCTCCCAGTCCTGGGTCGGCTGAGATGCGTTCCCGACGCTCTCAGCCTCCGGCCGTTCCCGACGTCCGGACCCTGGCCAGTCGGAGAGAAAACGGAGGCGATTTAAGCCGGAACCGAGCCCCGCTTCAAACCCGCAGCTACACAGAACGTTACAGCCGCTTCAAGACCTACAGCCACACCCTTGTTCCCGGCTCTCATCGCCCCCGGTTATGACCCAACTCAGGCGGGGTTGAGCTGCCGGGAGCAGCGAAAGAGAGCGATCGTCGGGAACGAATCGCGAACGACCCCGAATGTTTGGGTGATAACCGGTGGGTTTTCCGCTTTAGCGGCGATGAGCTCGCCGGGCGCCGGGGCTGTTCGGGGGATGGCGTTATCCCCCGGACACGTTCACCGTACTCTGAACGTGCAGGGGAAATCGATCTGCAGGTGAACGGAACCTTAGCCAATCCGACATAAAC